>NZ_DCEN01000052.1:16222-21177 GCF_002316955.1 Proteiniphilum sp. UBA1028 | reverse complement strand
TTCATGGTGCTTCCCAGGGTTAAACCGGCGACGCCGAGTACCGATTTTTTGATAAAATATCTTCTTGTTTCCATATGAGTCGTTGCTAATTTATTGCTTTTCGATAGCAACGGCATTGGCGAGTCTTTAACGGAGCTTTGTCTCCCATTGCCCGGGAAAACTTATTGATTCATCAGACAGATAATTTTTTATTTTACTTGTTGTACGGTGTATCTGTAGGTGCCTCGCTTATTCGTTTTTTTTGCAGCAAGTGTTAGCCGGTAGATTTCGTTCCCCCACACATTCGAAAGCCGGGGATCATCTAATTGAATCGTTTCCAGCGAAACGTCGAAGTCATTTTTATCATATGACAAAAGAGCTTTCTGATTTTCCACCTGTATCTTCACCTTCCCTTTTTCCGAAGTGTCGATATCACCCCATGTGAGAAAATGAACTTCGTTGGCGTGGGTAGCCTCCTCCAGAGAAAAGTCATCCTGAATCAATACCTTGTCATTGGACAGGGAATACGACCGCACCCATCGCTTCACCCGGGCTTCTTCCGGATAGGCTCTTGCAATGTCGGTGGAGAAGGACATCTTTTTTGGATTAAACGAAGTATTCATCGCTTTATATTGCGACCCGAATGCCTGGGGTACCCCGTTAATCGTCGGGAGATTATGATATTTGCTTTGCATGGTCCAGATAGCATAGCGTTCGCTGCTGAAGGTCTGGCGTGTGTATGTTCCCACACCGGCATCAATAAGAATGGGCGTATTATTCATATAGAGAGAAAAGGTGCCCAGATCATTGTGATTATGGCTCTCGTTATTGTAGCCTCCCTTTGTTGCGATAAAAAAGCCGGATTTATTGGTCATGTAGCAAAATTCGGTTTCCGGATACCATGAAAAGGAAGGTCTGGGCTGTGTGCTCCCGAGGCTGTTTAGTTCATTAGCATACAATATGTTTTGTAAGGAACGGAATATGTCACGGCTCGTGGAAAGTTTGTTTTTATTCAGGTATGCGGCTTGTTGGATCATCATATGGCTCTTTACTGCCTTTCCATATCGGTAGATCAACGGAGCATCTCCGCCACCTCTCGCGGAGGCGTCCGCAAAATTGACAACCCAACCGTTTCCCACGTAGGAACGAACAATGTATTCCCCCATGTTCCGGATGATGGGCTTATCAAAAATGGAAATCCTGCCACCGGTACCATCCGAAAGGATCTGAAGGTAATCATACATTTTCCCGGCTGCGTGTCCCCAATAGGAAGGACCTTCTTCACATCCGCCATCTTCGTGGGTGTAATTGATAAATTCATCTACCGAACGCATTGTCCGATGAACGGCTTTTGCCAGCTTCTCCTGGTCGTTTTCCAACAACAGGAAACACTGGAGCACATTGAAATTACACCACGGATTCCAATTATTGACCATGTCGCCAGGTTTCAAATTAAAGGCCATCCACCAGAAGCGATCCTCATTCATGTATGTATCGAGAATGCGTTCCTGTAATTCGTGACGCAAGCGCTCCGAGATGATTGGATTTACCTTATCAAACTCGCGATGAAAAAAGTAGTAAGTCCAGGAAAGTAGAGATCCCATATCTCCGGACGTCAGGTCGATCACGTGTTCGTTGTGATCGGGGATGGTACGCTTTGAATTTTGAAGCGTCAGGTGGGCGGAAGGTACCCAGGAGGTCATCTCACAGGCTGCAAAGACGCCATTCATCAATTGGTCTATAAAACGGCCTTCTCCTTCAGCCAGTTCGGCCAGAAGCAGGTGAGTAATAGCCAGGAGATTCCTGCCTAAGGGAGCCTCCATGATTTGCCGGTTCCCACTTTTTTCGTACTCCAGGTAATCGGTCAGCTTCACCAGCTCCCATTCGTGTGAAAGAGCCTTTTCCCCATTTTTAATTAATTGGGCCTTGGTTGTTTCACCTAGTATCTTTTCCCAGCCTGCACGATCTGTATAAGCGGGATAGGGTACCCATTGCTGATTGAGTATCAGGGCCGATTTCACCTGTTCCAACGAAGCGGATTTCTGTAGCAGGTTCTTTTCTGTATAAGCATTCGCCTGCAAAAACATGATGCTTAAAAAAAGGAAAGTAAAAATATATTTTTTCATGTTTGATAAAATGAATTATTTCCAATCGGATATTCTGTTATAATCTTTCATACTCAGGTATTGACAGGTTTAATGCTTTTTTAACAATAGCCTCTTCAATCAGAATCTTTGTGTCGCCGCTCAGAAAATTGTACAACCAGTCATAGCCTATTGCAACAGCCGTAGTAGTTTCTGCCACGTCTAAATAGTGATCAGGATTCCAACCAGGATAGAGGCATAGGTTGATTAATAGTTTCTCGACCCCTCTGGCATATTTATCCTCGTCGAACATCCTGTATGCAACTGACAGTGTAATGATACAGTGTACGTGCTCCCTGCTATTGTTCAGGTTGTTGGGTGGAGTAATCGTAGGTGCATAGAGCAATTCATCGGCTTGAGACTTCAACAACTGAAGTAGATTGTTCAACAACGGGTCGGTTTTACTCAATTGCTTAACAAGCATCTCCTCTTCCTCCGAGAAGAGTAATCTTGGATGCGCAGGTATTGTTTTTCCAAAGAGTTTGGTGGATAATTCTGATTTTGGGTAAACAGGTTCGTTCGAAGAACAAAAAAGAAGAAAAAAGGAAAAAATCAGAGGTGTGTATTTGAATTTCATTCTTGTTGTAATTATGGCTGTTTATCGTCTGGTAATTTTGGAAAAAGGAAGAGACAATACAAAAACAGGTCGCTTCCTGATTACCTTAAACAGGGTGTTGAATTTTTTATGTCGGAAGTTGAGTCCGTAAAATGGTTTGGTAAACAAATATAGGTAAAACTTTACTTCTGAGTGAGCCTGTTAACTTAAAATTAACAATATATTTTCTTTGCCAGTAAGAAATAAATAGTCAAAATCTTTTTTCTTACCACATTATGACTATTTTTGTGATGAAGGAAAATTAATAATATTGTATGAGGAAAATAACGCTACCCACACTTTTTTTCTTTCTTACGACTGTAATCTTGGCTCTGGTTCTTTTGGTGCATAACACACGAGACAAAAAAG
This sequence comes from Proteiniphilum sp. UBA1028, assembly GCF_002316955.1. Taxonomy (NCBI): domain Bacteria; kingdom Pseudomonadati; phylum Bacteroidota; class Bacteroidia; order Bacteroidales; family Dysgonomonadaceae; genus Proteiniphilum; species Proteiniphilum sp. UBA1028. The sequence continues at coordinate 18,090 of NZ_DCEN01000052.1, read as the reverse complement.
AAGGAGGGTACGACAGTTCTACCGTGATGAGCCGGATCTCCTATATGCAGGAGCTGGCATTGGTGAAACACAATTATACGGGGGTGATCGGTTACAAGGACTATAAGAAGATACTGAATATCAATGTGCCCCTGACAGAGAAGTATTTCCTGTTGAAATACAACGGCTACATAAAGGCGGGAGTGGATTTGAGCCGGATAAAAGTAGACGTGAAAAGCGACTCAACGGTACATGTTTCCATACCCAAGCCTAAAATTCTGGATACGGTGATTGATGAAAAATCGGTAGAGGTGTATAACGAAAGCGAGAATGCATTCAATCCGATAAAAATAACGGATTATAATGAGGCTCTGGCCAGGGAGAAAAATGTGATGATCAACGATGCCATCAAGCAGGGTATCCTGAGAGACGCAACGGAACAGGCTAAAATGGCGATTACCTCCTTACTGAAGGAGATGGGTTTCAGAGATATCAATATTACCGAAGAGTTCGTCATGCCTCAGGTGAAATAAAAATTGACGCAAGAGCAGCAATAAAGTTAACTTATGAGATTTACTATCAGGTTGTTTCTTTACTGGGTGTCTATCTTTCTGATTTTTTATATCGGAATTCAAGTTGTGGTGTATTTTTTGTGGGGAATGAGGGTGGAAGCCTGGCAGGGCGTATTGGTATTTTTAATTGTGGGAGTGATCCCTCCCGCGTTAATTACCGCCTTTTTTTCAAAGAGATTGGATTATATGGAATCAGAGAAGCTTGAACCTCCCTCGTTTTCCGGACAGAAGAAGGCCGTATTTCAATTTAAAGGCCGATCAGACAGTCCTTTCGACGAGGTGATGCAGCGCATCGATCGTCAATGGATCATCTCTTATTCTGACAGAAAAAACCGAATACTTAAATTCAGGACAGATGCTAGAATGACCTCCTGGGGATTGGGAGGGTATCTGAAAATGGAAGACGAAGAGACCGTGACCGTAATTGTTTATCCCATTCGACCCAGGTCGAAACGGGATAGATTATTTGTAAATCAAACGTTGAGGCTTGTGCATTCCGTTTTGAATCCCTGACACAGTCCTTCCCTTCGTGTTGTTTCTTCGCTATTCAGCCGCCCTGGTTTTGCCCCTGTTCGTGGCAAGTTATCGCTTTTGTGTGGATTCTACTGATCTCCTTTTTTTTCGCAATACTGGATAACCTCTTCGTTGACAAAGTGAAGAAAATCGTCGTGTTGTTCCTTGGTAATCATGTCTGGGTAGCTCAAAATAAGCAGTTCCTGCGCTTTTGTATCAAGCCGATAAGGTAAGTGGACAAACCGGTACGGAGTGAGAGTATATCCGGCACGCTCATAGAACTGCAACCGGCGCACTGACTGTTCGTCGCTGAGTGGGTCTATTTCCAGAATAATGGTATGTGCCGAATCACGCAGATGCTTCAACAGCTGAGATCCATAACCACGTCCCCGCTGTAACGGATTTACTGCCAGGTGCTCCAGGTACCGGTATGAATCCCATTCCCAAAAGAACATGAGTCCGATTAACTCTTCGCCTTCCCAGGCGGACAGTGGGGAAAAGCGATCATCGCCGCAGGCGAGCAGATGATCTCCCACTTTTCGTCGTTCTGCTACCGGAAAACTCTCTTCGTATAATTTCCATACCTTGTTCCAAGACTCAGTATCATTCTGTATAATTTGTAAAAACTCCATATTTCAGCACTTTACCAAAATAATTTCACTTTTCTTTAAGAGTCCTGGAGTGGTTCTTGTTGTCATTTTTTTCAACCTCCTTAAACTAACTCCTTACTTTCTGGTTTCATCATCGGTCTAAATCTCACAGGTGCCATCCACACTGCAGGATTTTCCTTTGGTGACTTCCACA
>NZ_DCEN01000052.1:0-16010 GCF_002316955.1 Proteiniphilum sp. UBA1028 | reverse complement strand
CCAACAATGGCCTGCCTTCTGTCCATCAGGAAAGTAGGGACGGTGTCGAAGCCGAGGTTGGCAGCCTCCTGCATGTCCTGTTTAATCTCATACAGATAGTCGTCGCTCTTGAGCATCCCGCGGATTTCATTTTCTTCCAATCCGGCCTCTGTGCCTATTGATACGAGCAACTCCCAGTCGCTGTAGTCTTTTGCCTCTTCGAAATAGGCTTTCGACAGTTTCCCCAGTACAACCGTATCCAGCCCTTTCTTTGCAGCCAGTTTAATTAGCCGGTGGGCATCACGCGTATTCGCAGCAATAGCGTTGGGAAGATTAAATGTCACACCCACTTCCCCGGCAAGGTGTTTCACACCGTCAAACATACGGTCGATATTCTCTTCCGGGTACCCGGCCGTTTGGGTTAAATACTCCCTGACGGGGTATCCGTTTCCTTTATCGGGCAGGTTGGGATTAAGCTGGAAAGCCTTCCATACGAGCTCCACTTCATCGGCATGATCGAACTGCTGAAGTGCTTTTTCATAATGTATTTTGCCTATATAGCAGTATGGGCACATGATGTCGGTCCATACCTCAATTTTCATTTTCTTTTTTGCCATTTTGTTGATCTCCATGTAGCACATTCATCACAATCTGTTGTTTCTCATTGTCAAAATCGACCAGCACCGTATCGCCCTCCTTCATGCCGGTACGGATGATGAGTTCGGCCATCTCGTCTTCAATGTATTTCTGGATGGCTCGTTTGAGCGGTCGTGCACCAAACTGCACATCATACCCCTTGTTGGCAATGAATTCTTTTGCAGGCTCTGTAAGGTTTACCTTGAAGCCCAGGTCGCCAATACGCTTGTAAAGACCTGCCAGTTCCAGATCGATGATCTTGTAGATCGACTCTTTGCTGAGCTGGTCGAACATCACAATGTCGTCCACCCTGTTTAGAAACTCGGGCGCAAAGGCTTTGTTCAGTGCCTTCTGGATCACGCTGCGCGAATATTCGGCATCGCTCACATCGTTGCCGGTATTGAAACCTATGCCCCGTCCAAAATCTTTTAACTGCCTTGTCCCGATGTTGGAGGTCATGATCAGGATGGTGTTTTTAAAGTCGATCTTCCGTCCCAGGCTGTCCGTCACATGCCCTTCGTCCATGATCTGAAGGAGGATATTGAAAACATCGGGATGTGCTTTTTCCACCTCGTCGAGCAATACCACGGAGTAGGGGCGGCGTCGTACTTTCTCGGTCAGTTGTCCACCCTCTTCGTACCCCACATAGCCCGGAGGTGCTCCCACAAGACGCGATACGTTAAATTTTTCCATGTACTCGCTCATGTCAATCCGGATAAGATTTTCATGTGAGTCGAACAGGAACTCTGCCAGCTTCTTGGCAAGGTGCGTTTTTCCAACGCCCGTTGGCCCAAGAAACATGAAGGTGCCGATGGGTTTGTTTGGATCCTTCAGTCCCACGCGGTTGCGTTGGATGGCTTTCACGATTTTGTTTACTGCCTCGTCCTGGCCAATCACCTTGCTTTTTAGCACTTCCCGCATCTCAAGCAGCCGCTGTCCTTCAGCCTGTGCAATACGCTGTACCGGTACTCCCGAGATCATGGCCACCACTTCGGCTATTTTCTCTTCGTCCACCATCTCCGGCTTCTCCTTGATCTCCTTCTGCCAGCGCTCTTCTTCGGCTTCGAGTGCCAGCAGCAGCTGCCGTTGTTTGTCGCGGTAACTGGCGGCCAGCTCATATTTTTGCGCCTTTACGGCGTCGGTTTTCTGTTTTTCCACCTCTTTCAATTCCGCCTCCAGGTGTTCGATGGTCTCCGGAATCACAATGTTGGAGATGTGTACCCTTGCCCCGGCTTCATCGAGGGCGTCGATGGCCTTGTCGGGAAAGGTGCGGTCCGACACATATCGGTCCGTCAGCTTCACACATGCCTGCAATGCCTCGTCTGTATAACGCACATTGTGGTGATCCTCGTAACGCTCCTTTATGTTGCGCAGGATCTGTAGTGTCTCCTCCGGTGTGGTAGGGTCGACGATCACCTTTTGGAAACGACGTTCCAGTGCACCGTCTTTCTCGATGTTTTTTCGGTACTCATCCAGCGTGGTGGCACCGATACATTGGATCTCGCCACGAGCCAGTGCCGGCTTCAGCATGTTGGCCGCATCGAGTGATCCGGCAGCACCCCCCGCACCTACGATGGTATGGATTTCGTCGATAAAGAGGATGATGTTTGGGTTTTTAGACAGCTCGTTCAGGATCGCTTTGATGCGTTCCTCAAATTGACCGCGGTACTTGGTCCCGGCCACAATTGATGCCATGTCGAGTGCGATCACTCGCTTGTCGAACAGTGCCCGCGATACTTTTTTCTGAGTGATGCGAAGTGCCAGCCCGTCCACAATCGCAGATTTACCTACGCCGGGATCACCTATGAGCACGGGGTTGTTTTTCTTGCGACGGCTGAGGATCTGTGCGATTCGCTCAATCTCTTTTTCACGTCCCACCACCGGATCGAGCCGGTTTTCCAGTGCAGCGCGCGTGATATCTGTCCCGAAATTGTCGAGTACGGGAGTATCGGATCCGCCGCCCTTAGTCTGGGAAGATGTACCCTGGCCGCCCCCAGGGTTAAAGGATGACTTGTCGTTCATATCCTCGTCGTCGTCGTCCGTAAAGTTGGCGCCCGCAGACGGCGATTGTGCACCGCTGTTGGCTTCTTCATTTTTTCCTTCGGATCGGTTGTCAAGGATACTCTTAATATACAGGAAAGCACTTGAATAATCAAGCTGAAACTGTGTGAGAATATCGTATATCAGGGTACTTTTTTCTTTTAGAAGTGCAAGCAGGACGTGCTCTGAATCGGTCTCCTTGCTTTTTGTGAGGCGTGCTTCGAGAATACTCATCTTTAACGCTTTTTCTGTATTTTTATTGATCACAAGTTCACTTGTTCCGTCGTAGGGTTCCTGGATGGAACGAACGTGGGAGTCGATATAATCCTTTAAGATATGCAAATCGATATCAAAATCCTGTAGTACCTGTATAGCCAGCCCCTCTCCATCGCGGAGGATGCCGAGCATGAGGTGCTCCGGCCCGATGTAGTTGTTCTGAAGCCGTCCAGCTTCTTCACGGCTGTATGCCATTATGTCTCTTATTCGCTGAGAAAAGTTATTGTCCATTATCTTTTTTCCTTCTTCTTTTGCTCTGTTATTGACTACAAATATAAACTTTTTATTTTTTAAACGACCCCAATTATCTTATTTCACCCGGTATCCGGTGGGCTGTTTGTAACATCCATATAACCACTATTTTATATTTTTTAGCGTCGGCAATTGGAATGTCTACTTTCTGTAGGTGCAAAAACAGTGCCAAGTCCTATCTGATTCATTCGTTCTACCCTATGTTAGACAATTGGAAATGTATTTTTGTTCAAAAAAGAACGTTTTCGTTACTGAAGGAGAGGGGGGAGTTTGTGTTGTCTGTGTCGAGCATTTTCTCGCTGTCGCGAACTATAATTTTTTTCTTTTCAATACAATCCATACGATCATGGGCGCACCGAAGACAGCCGTGACGGCATTGATTGGCAAGGTTCTGCCGGCGACAGGGATTTGTGAAACAATATCGCACGTAAGCAGGAGGATACTTCCCAACAGGAGGGTCGCAGGAAGAATCGTTTTGTGATTTACGGTTCCGAAAAAGGCACGGGCAAAATGAGGGATGACGACCCCTACGAACGCAATGGGACCAGTGAATGCTGTGACGGCGCCGGTGATGATGGCAGCAATAGCAATGATAAACACCCGTGCCCGTTTGATATTTAACCCAGTACTCATGGCATAATTTTCACCAAGCAGCAGGCTGTTGAGCGTTTTTTGAAGAAAGCAGGCAAGCATGATGCCGACGGACACAAGCATCAGCAGCAGGGGCATTTTATTCCAGGTGACACCGCCGAGGCTGCCGAAAGTCCATGTGACAAACACCTTTAATGAATCAGGGTCGGAGAAACTCTGTAAAATGGTAACGAGTGCACTTGCAACGTATCCAAAGATCATTCCCAGTACCAGGATGGTGATGGAGTCTTTGATTCTTGCCGATACGCCCAGAATCAGTATCAATACTGCAGCTGCACCGGCAATGGCGGCAACAATCTGCGCCATGCTGCCCATGGCTGCGATGAATGGGTAGACTGCCGTTCCGCTGAGCATGGTAAGCAGTGCTACTCCCAGGCCGGCTCCTGCGCTTACGCCTAGTACGTCGGGACCGGCAAGGGGATTGCGAAAGAGTGTTTGCATCAACAAGCCCGACAGGGAAAGAGCACTGCCGGCGATAACGGCCGTGATGGCTTTTGGTAGCCGGTAGTTCCGGATGATCTCATCGATGATGGTATCGCCTGAAGTGCCGAAGAGAGCGACCCACGCCTCTCCCGGGGAAATGGGGGCATTGCCGGTAAATAGATCGCCGATAAATGCCACCAAAAGCAAAATAATCAACAGGATAAATATGACAGTTTTATTTTTCACGGGCAGACAGCTCTTCCAGAGGCTTAATGTAGGTGAACGAATAATGGGGTAATATCTCCGGATAGGCCGCTTTCACGAGGTCCGACAGAAGCAGGTCGGGGTTGGCAACGGCACTTTCGAAATAATCGTTTCCACCCGAGGGGGTAACCCGGTTGTGATTGTTAAAGACCTGTCTTTTTTTGACCGATTCCAGCAACAGGTATTTAGCATCTTTATCTGCCAGCTCAGCATAGGTGTCGGCTTCGCAACCAAACCAGTAGTCAGCCTTGCCGAACCGGGTTAGTACCGATTCAATATCCAGTCCGATACTGCCGCTTTCCCGATTGTTTTTGAAGAGATAATCGAGTTGAGCATCCCGGAAAAGAATCGCATTAAAGCTCTTTCCGCCCGGTACGTACCACGTTCCCTGGAAATTATCGCCAGTCATCACTGTGTACTGCGTTGATACGTTTTTAATTTTTTCCTGTAGTTGAAGATAGCGATGTTCTATTTCGGTGAAGATGCTGTCGGCCGTTGCCTCCTTATCGAAAAAGGCGGCGATCATCTTAATCCACTCCGCACGGGCAAGGGGAGAGTTTTCCATCCACTCCAGGGAATAGATGATTGGAAATCCCGCATCGATAAGCCGTTCGCTGTAGTTGTCCCGTTGTGCATAAGCAGAGCTGATGACTGCTTGCGGCTTTAAGGCCAGGGTCTTTTCCACGTTGGGATGAAAAGGGTCGCCCAGGTCAGTAATTTCACCCGTTCTCAGCTTCTGCAGGATGCCGGGATGATAGATTCGAAATCCATCTGTTACGCCGGTAATCGCACCCTGTTCATCCAACAAATCAAGAAACGCAAGGTAGGAGAAAGTATTGACTGTGAGTGAGCTCAGAGGTATTTTCAACTTTGTGCCATTCGTCGGCAGTAGCGTTGAACTGTCTCTGTAGAGGTAATAAACGGCATAGGGTTCATTGGTGTTGCTCCAGGGGTTGTGCAAGATCACCCTCGTATAATGGGCGAAGTGGTCAATTTTAAAACCTTTTGCGTACTGTATAACCACAGATGATAGGGGTTTGGCTTCGTCTTCCCTGTTATCTTGATGTTGTCCCGAACGACAGTTCCATGCCAGAAATAAAACCGCACACAAAAGGAACAGAAGCAGCAGTTTATTCTTTCTCAGAGGCATCAGTCTCATTTTTAATTTTAGTTTTCAATTGGGCCGGATCGTAGCCGGGAATTTTCACTTTGCGTGTCTTGTAGCGTGTAGTTACCCGTGGTTGTGCTTTGGAGCCGCGGACATACTCGTGCCGGTACATGTTGAAAAAGAGAATAAACAGGGAGAGTAGCAGGGGGCCGAAAATAACGCCCCAGAACCCGAACATGGGAATTCCGATGAGCACGCCAAACACGGTGATGAGAGGATGGATGTCGGCCAGTTTTTTTTGCAACAGAAAACGTGCTACGTTGTCGACACCGCCAATGATGAAAAAGCCATATAACAACAGTCCGATACCATTTACATAATCGCCGCTCAGCAGTAGTCCGATGCCAATAGGCGTCCATACAATGGTGGTGCCCACCAGCGGAAGAATGGTAGAGAAAGCTGTGAGTATTGCGTAGAGGAGCGCACTCTCCACTCCGAAAAGCAGGTATCCCATGTATGCAAAAACACCCTGTATAATTGCCATAAGGGGTATACCGATGGCGTTGGCCTGAATAATCAGTCGTGTCTCTTCGGCCACTATCTGTTTGTTTTCTTCCTTAAAAGGCAATATCTCCCGGATGGATTTCTCAAACTCATCGTTGCTGAAAAGCATGTAGTATAATACGAAGAGAATCACAATCACATTGATGGCAAAGGAGTAAACGCTGCTTCCCAATGCCTGAAGGATGTTGGTACCTGCTCTTGGAATGGCGGCCAGGTTTTCGGGTGTGAAGATGTTGAAGCCCAGTCTCTCTTCGAGCGAGTCTACAAAGTCGTTTACCTTGGCAAGAATAGCTTCCGGATCAATGGTGATGCCGGAAAATGTGTCAATGACCAGAAAAGCCAGTCCTGTGAGCGGAATAAGTATGAAAAAGAGTACTTCAAGCACAATTAGCAAGGCACTCAGTGATTTTTTTAAGTTGAGCTTTTGGGTTAGAAATTTTTGTTGGCCGTTCACAATCACGTAGAGGGTTGCCGCACCCAGAAAACCACTCATGTAAGGGCGTGTGTATCTGAAGATGATCAGTCCCAACAGGATGATTAGTCCGATCAGGATGTACTTGTACTGAATAATTTTATTTTCTTTCCCGGGCTGTTTTATCATTTCGCTCTGCTACCTGCAAAATTATAAGTTATCATCAAAGAAACTGAAAATCCTCCGGCTTTGCAAATCCGCCCTCGATAAGTGCAGCTTTTGCCTCTTCAAAATCAGATGACCTTACCTGCATCTCGATCTCTCCGAGTGAATACGACAACCTGTTGGCCGTAAGATTCTTCATAAATGTCTCTATTCCCCTCATTTCCATGAAAGTTTGTACAATGGTCACATCGGCAGGAAAAGTGAATGTTTTTACAGTAACGAAACTTTCTTCCATAGCTTCCATAGTTAGTTGTTATAGTTCGCTTTGATTGTGTAAAAATACACTTTTTTTTAGATAAAACAGTGCATAAAGAATTATTTGGCGTAAATTTGAATTTTATTAATCCCATAAACCCGTGCGAAAAACTATGCCTAAAATAGCATTAATTACAGGAGCCACTTCCGGTATTGGTCGTGCTACAGCTCATAAGCTTGGAGAAAAAGGAATGAATCTTATCATCACAGGCCGTCGTGAAGACCGTTTGCTTTCTTTAAAAAACGAACTGGAAGCAGAAAATGTTCAAGTGCTCGCGCTTTGCTTCGATGTGCGAAAGAAGGCCGACGTGGAAAAGGTGCTCGGAGAGCTGCCCGAAGGGTGGAAAAAGATTGATGTGCTTGTGAACAATGCAGGACTGGCAGCAGGCCTTGGCGCGATACAGGATGGCGATATGGACGACTGGGAGCGCATGATTGACACCAACGTGAAAGGTTTGCTTTATGTTACACGAACTGTTGCTCCCGGAATGATTGAACGCAATTCCGGACACATAATCAATGTAGGCTCCATTGCCGGAAAAGAGGTCTATCCCAACGGAAATGTTTATTGTGCTACCAAGCACGCCGTGGATGCACTTACCAAAGGAATGCGCATGGACATGCTGCCCCATAGCATCAAAGTCTCCCAAATTTGTCCGGGCGCAGTAGAGACGGAGTTCTCTCTTGTTCGTTTTCATGGAGATAAGTCACGGGCCGATAAAGTGTACGAAGGGTATGAGAGTCTTGTGGCTGCCGATATTGCAGACTGTATCTGGTTTATTGTTTCCCGCCCTCCTCATGTAAATATCAACGATATGGTCGTGATGCCTGCAGCGCAGGCGTCGGCGACCATTTTTCACAAGATTTAAAATCTCTGGAGTTGAAACGGACATGATAATCGCCCAACCAAAAGATCATACAGGGTATCTTTGGAATAATAATATTATTATTATTATCATCGTATGAAGGCCCGTTTATTCACCCTTTTTTTAATAATGACTGCGTTATTGCAAGCACAAGAGAAAATAGTATATCAGACTCCACCGCCAGAGATCCTGGAGTTGGTGGATATAGACAGACCCCCCGTGGTGGAGATGGACAGTAAAAAAGAACAGATGTTGTTTTATTACAGAAGTACCTTTAAGACTCTTCCCGACCTGAATCAGCCGGAATTGCGCCTTGGGGGACTGCGAATTAATCCCGACGCCAACATCTCAAGTACGCTGACTTATTATCACGATATCCGCTACCAGAAAATCACGGAGCGGGAGATACATTGTATCGGGGGGCTGCCGGAACAGGCACGTATTGCTTATATCTCTTTTTCTCCCGACGAGACAAAGATTGCATTTACTCACACGGTACGCAATGGGGTTGAGTTGTGGATTGCTGATCTGGAAACATTGACAGCTGTGAAATTAACAAATTCTGTGTTAAATGCCAACGCCGGTATTCCCTATACCTGGTTCCCTGACAGCAAGAGCCTGCTGGTGAGGGTGATACCTCAGGGTCGGGCGCCGCTCTCCGATAAAAAATCAGCACTCCCCGCAGGGCCTGTTGTGTCGATCAGCGACGGGCAGGTCTCACAAAATCGTACCTACCAGGACCTGCTGAAAAGTCCGTTGGACGAAGCAAATTTCGAAAACCTCATGACCTCAGAATTATACAAAGTGGGGATTGACGGAACAAAGTTGGTCTGGAAGGAAGCAGGTATGTATGTAAGCGAAACGTTTTCACCCGATGGAACGCACCTGTTGCTGACCACGCTTTCACATCCCTTTTCTTATGAGGTTCCTTACTACAGCTTTCCCAACGAAACAGATATATACACTGCCGATGGCCAGTTTTTGATGAGGTTCAGCCGGCAGCCGCTGCTCGACAAGCTCCCCGTGGGATTTATGGCTACCTTTGAAGGCAAAAGAAGCATCCACTGGCGTGCCGACAAACCGGCAACCCTCGCCTGGGTGGAGGCGCTGGACAAGGGCGATCCGGAGGTGAAGGTGTCTTACCGCGACGAGTTGTTTCAGCTTGACGCTCCTTTCACGGATAGTCCATTTTCGGTGATGAAGATGAACAACCGTTTTGCCGCTATCAGGTGGGGAGACGACCGGTACGCAGTGGTAATTGACAGGTGGTGGAATACCCGTAACAGCAAGATGTACCTGTTCGATCCCTCTGATCCAAAGAGGCTTCCCCGCATCATTACCGACAGAAACTATCAGGATATATACAGTGATCCCGGCACACTTCAGGTAGAAAAAAATGAGTGGGGCGCTTATGTATTGAAGATAGACGGACACACTGCCTACCTTTTTGGTGAGGGCTATACTTCTCGAGGTCAATTTCCATTTGTTGACGCTCTCAATCTGAAAACTCTGGAAAAGAACCGGATTTATCAATCCTCTGTCACAAGTAAGGCCGAAGATTTGATTTCGTTTGTCGACAGCAAAGCGGGCACATTGATCACTCGCATCGAGTCACCCACTGAATACCCTAATTACTATATCCGGAACATCAAAGGAAAAGTTGCCGATATTCCGCTTACTTCGTTCGGGAATCCGTTTAAAAGTATTGAAGGGATTCACAAAGAGGTTATCAACTACAACAGGCCAGATGGTGTGGCGCTTACCGGGACATTGTATCTGCCTGTCGGTTATGACAGGGAGAAGAAGGAGAAATTACCGTTGATAATGTGGGCTTACCCCACCGAATACAAGGATAAAAAAAGTGCCGGGCAAAGTGCGGCCAATCCCAATACCTTTACTTACCTCTCTTACGGAAATCCCATTTACTGGGTGACACGAGGATATGCAGTACTCGACGATGCTTCTTTTCCCATCGTAGGCGAAGGGGAGGAGCAGCCGAACGACACGTTTGTAGCTCAGTTGGTGGCCAATGCCAAGGCAGCCATAGATGCAGTAGACGCACTGGGATATATAGACAGGAGGCGTGTGGCTGTTGGCGGACATTCCTACGGAGCTTTCATGACAGCCAACTTGCTGACTCATTCCGATCTTTTTGCTGCCGGAATAGCCCGAAGCGGGGCCTATAACCGCACGCTCACCCCTTTCGGTTTTCAGAGCGAGGAACGAAGTTATTGGGACGCACCGGAGGTGTACAACAGCATGTCGCCTTTTATGCATGCCGACAAAATGAAAACACCTTTGCTACTCATTCATGGTGAAGCCGATAATAATTCCGGAACTCATACCCTGCAGAGTGAACGTTATTTTCAGGCACTGAAAAGCTTTGGTGCGCCAGCGCGACTGGTGATTCTGCCACTGGAAAGTCACGGGTACGCAGCGCGGGAAAATGTGCTTCATCTTTTATGGGAGCAGGATCAGTGGCTGGAGAAATATCTAAAAACTGAAATTATGTCAGAAAAGCTGACAGATTCATCGGCAGATTTTTTTATTTCAGATTGAAACAGGCTCATAATTAAATTTGGCACAGAATTCGCATTTCAGCTTATGTCAATTAGATCAATAATATCTATTATATTAACATCAACTTAAGGAATATGAACATTAAACCATTGGCAGACAGAGTGCTGGTAAAACCGGCTGCTGCAGAAGAAAAAACAGTAAGCGGAATTATCATTCCAGACACAGCAAAAGAAAAACCTTTGAAAGGCGAAGTTATTGCTGTAGGTAAAGGTACGAAAGATGAGGAAATGGTCGTGAAAGAGGGCGACAAGGTATTGTATGGTAAGTATGCCGGAACTGAAATTGAGATAGAGGGCGTACAACACCTGATCATGCGTCAGTCTGACATCCTGGCAATTCTTTCCTGATCATACAGATCAATGTAACTCAATCAATCTTGCTTTTACAAACAATTAAAAACAAAATAAAATGGCTAAGGAAATTAAATTTAACATGGATGCCCGCGACCTATTGAAAAAAGGCGTGGACGAATTGGCAGATGCCGTGAAGGTAACATTGGGTCCAAAAGGTCGCAATGTGATTATTGATAAAAAATATGGCGCTCCTCAAATTACCAAAGACGGTGTAACTGTTGCAAAAGAGATAGAATTAGAAGATTCCTTCCAGAATATGGGAGCTCAGCTGGTGAAGGAGGTAGCTGCAAAAACAAACGATGATGCGGGTGACGGAACCACTACGGCTACTGTTCTGGCTCAGTCAATTATTGGTGTGGGATTGAAAAACGTAACAGCCGGTGCCAATCCGATGGATCTGAAACGGGGTATCGACAAGGCGGTTGAAAAGGTGGTTGAAAGCCTGAAAGAACAAGCCGTGGAGGTAGGAGACGACCTTAAGAAGATTGAAAACGTGGCCAAGATCTCTTCCAACGGAGACGAAACCATTGGCAAGCTGATTGCAGAAGCCATGCAGAAGGTAAGCAAAGAAGGGGTTATCACCGTGGAGGAGTCGAAGGGTACCGACACCTACGTAGACGTGGTGGAAGGAATGCAGTTCGACCGCGGATATATCTCTCCCTACTTTGTAACGGATACGGAAGCCATGGAGGTGGATTTTGAGAATCCGCTGATTCTGATTCACGATAAGAAGATCTCTGCCATCAAAGATCTGCTGCCTATTCTTGAAAAAGGCATACAGACCGGAAAGCCTCTGTTGATCATCGCGGAGGATATCGACTCTGAAGCATTGACTACATTGGTAGTGAATCGTTTACGCGGGTCGTTGAAGATCGCTGCCGTAAAAGCTCCCGGCTTTGGAGATCGCAGAAAAGAAATGCTGGAGGACATTGCCATCCTCACAGGCGGTGTGGTTGTTTCGGAAGAAAAAGGACTTACGCTGGAGAATGCCACTCTCGAGATGCTGGGTAGCGCCGAGAAGGTGACCATTGATAAGGATACCACCACGATTGTGAATGGTGTAGGCGAAAAGGCTGCCATTGAAAGCCGCATTGGTCAGATCCGTGCACAAATTGAGAAGACAACCTCCGACTACGATCGCGAAAAGCTGCAGGAGCGTCTTGCCAAGCTTGCCGGTGGTGTGGCAGTACTCTACGTGGGGGCAGCCTCGGAGGTAGAGATGAAAGAAAAGAAAGACCGTGTGCAGGATGCACTCTCCGCTACCCGTGCTGCCGTGGAGGAAGGTACTGTTCCCGGAGGAGGCGTCGCCTACATCCGCGCTATCGATGTCATTGATGGTATGAAGGGTGAAAACGAAGACGAAACCACCGGTATTGAAATTGTTAAGCGTGCTATCGAGGAGCCTCTACGCCAGATAGTGGCCAACGCTGGTAAAGAAGGTGCTGTTGTGGTGCAGAAAGTGCGGGAAGGAAAAGCAGATTTCGGCTACAATGCTCGCAGTGATCAGTATGAGAACCTGTATGAAACAGGCGTGATTGATCCTGCCAAGGTTACCCGCGTAGCATTGGAAAATGCCGCTTCCATTGCCGGTATGTTCCTCACCACAGAGTGTGTGATTACAGATAAGAAAGAAGAGAACCCTGCTCCGCAGATGCCGATGGGCGGTGGCGGTATGGGTGGAATGATGTAACCAAATCTCCTATCTTCTGAGCGATTTTTTAATTGCAAATAGAAAAAGCGTATAACTGAAAATGGAAATGAGTAAGTTATACGCTTTTATTTGTGTAAAAAATAGTTTAAACCGTGCAGATTGTTGCAATTTGATTTCTTTCCGGTCTAATTAATGATAATTTGAATTAAAAACGTGAGAATCAGTTTTATTGACTGCATGAAGAAGATGAAAATCGCAACAAAAAGGTAACAATTATTAGATAAATTTATACTACTTTTGTCTGGAAATTCATTCTATTATTCACAACGTATAACTTAAACATTGAATTTATGGTAAAAAGAGTGAGGTCGATAGCAGTAATCTTTTCATTGCTGCTGGCTACTGTATTGAATGCGCAGGTAACAACTTCCAGTATGAGTGGACGTGTTACCGATGCTGAGGGGGCTGTTATCGGTGCAACGGTGATTGCCACACACCAATCTTCAGGAACAACTTATGGTACGGTAACCAACTTGGAAGGCCGCTTTAACCTAAACGGTATGCGCGTAGGCGGACCTTATACCGTAGAAGTTTCTTACATCGGGTATGGTACAAGTACAACCAACAACATTACGTTGAGCCTGGGTGAGAACTATGTATTGAATGTGGTGCTCTCAGAAGAAGCCACTTCGTTGGATGAGATTGTGGTTACGGCACTTCGCACCAAATTCTCCACAGAGAAAACGGGGGCAGTGACCAACATTACCAATGACCAGATCGCTAATTTACCTACTGTAAGCCGTAGTATCATGGACGTTACCCGCCTTTCACCTTATGGAGGAAATGGAATGAGCTTTGCCGGCACCGATGGTCGTACGGCCAACTTTACGGTTGATGGAGCTAATTTCAATAATAACTTCGGTCTGAGTGACCGGCTTCCTGGTGGAGGTAATCCTATCTCTCTTGAAGCGATTGAAGAATTGCAGGTTGTTATCGCTCCATACGATGTTCGTCAAACCAACTTTATCGGGGGCGGTGTAAACGCCATTACTAAATCGGGTACAAACACCTTCAGAGCCAGCGCGTACACCTATCATAGGAATGAAAACATGCGCGGTGATGCGGTGAAGGGGCAGCAGATTCAGGGAGCCCGTGAAAAAGACCGTAATACCACTTATGGGTTTACCATTGGTGGCCCTATTATCAAAAATAAACTGTTCTTCTTCGTAAACGGTGAGATGGCCAAAACACCCACCATCGCTAATCGTTGGAGAGCATCCACAAATGGTGTTGCCGTTCCGGACAGCTATATCTCCCGCACAACAGAAAGCGACCTGAAAAGAGTTTCTGATTTCGTGCGAAGTGAATATGGATACGAAACGGGTTCCTACACCAGCTTCCCCGCCGACGAAAGCAACACCAAGCTGTTGGCTCGTTTGGATTGGAATATCACCAACCAGCATCGTCTGGCTTTGCGTTACAACTATACGAAGAACCTTTCGTGGATATCACCCAATGCAACCTCCATGGACGGGGGTACCCGTGTGTCGGAGGCCCGAATGTCTAAAGCCTCCATGGCATTTGCCAACTCGATGTATTCAATGGACAACCTGGTTCATTCTTTCTCTTTCGACTTGAATAGCCGCTTGTCCGACAACCTTTCTAACCAGTTTCTGGCCACATTCTCAAAGCTTGACGATCTTCGTGGAACCAATTCAGCAGAATTCCCTTTCATCGATATTTTGAAAGATGAACAAGCCTATATGTCTCTGGGATATGAGTTGTTTACCTGGAACAACGGTGTGCACAACAATGTATTGAACATTAAAGATGAGTTGACCTATTATCTGGGGAATCACAAGATCATAGGTGGTATCGCCTACGAGTATAAGATGGCTGACAATGCTTATATGCGTAACGGTACCGGATATTATCGCTACACGAGCCTCGACGACTTCTTAAACGGAGGGGTGCCTGAAATTGTAAACCTTACGTATGGCTACGATGGAGAGAGCAATCCTGCCGCTCGTGTAAGAAGTAATAAAATTGGCCTGTATGCTCAAGACGATTGGAGTGTGAGCGGAAAACTAAAACTGTCATACGGACTTCGTATCGATGGACTTTTCTTCAACAACAACGACCTGATGACGAACAAGGCGATCTACGATATTGATTATTCCGGCCGTCATATCGACACCGGTAAATGGCCTTCTGCAAGTGTTATCCTCTCTCCGCGTGTGGGTTTTGTTTGGGACACATTTGGCGATAGGAACCTGAAGGTGCGAGGAGGTACCGGTCTCTTCTCTGGAAACCTGCCTCTTGTATTCTTCACCAATATGCCTACCAATGGTGGAATGGTGCAGTATCAGGCACAAATAAATGCTGCTACCAAGGTCTTTGATGGTTACAAAGGTAAGTTTACGGAGGACGATAAAGGGAATAAATATATTGACATGACGCAGTTTGCCGGCGGCCTTGTGACAGATGCCAATGGAAAAGCGACCATCTCTGCCCTTTATAACAAATTGGCTTCATTGGGTTATCCTACAACCATTTCACCCGAAGACGGGACAGTTCCTTCCGCTATTGCGGCTGTAGATCCGGATTTCAAAATGCCACAAGTATGGAAAACCTCGCTTGCTGTTGACTATGCATTCCCCACACCGTTCCCGTCTTCTGTGACGGTAGAAGGAATCTTCAACAAAACCATCAACGGTGTTTCTATTTCCGACTGGAGCATTCCATCGGTAGGTGGTTTTGCCCGTTTCAACGGCGTGGACAATCGCCCGATTTATCCCGATGGTTATCGTACCGGTACGAAGGCATTTGTGCTGGAAAACACCAGTCGGGGTTATGGCTGGTCGACCAATATCACCCTCAACGCGCAACCAACAGAATCGCTCAGTCTGATGGCTGCCTATACGCACATGGTTGCTAAAGACGTAACCGGTATGCCCGGATCGAACGCTGAATCTGCATTTACATATGTTCCAACAGTAGAAGGTCCCAACCACATCAAGCTACACAATTCCCAATACAACACTCCCGATCGTCTCGTGGCTTCGTTGACTACCCACGATAAGAGCGGTAATCACTATAGCCTGATCTATGAAGGATGGCGCGGTGGGGCAAACTATTCCTACATGATGGTTAACGATATCAATGGCGACGGTTACAATTACGATGCAATTTACGTACCTACTGACGATGAAGTCGCAAAGAACCAATTCCGCTTTGTTTCCCCCGATGACCAAACCCGTTTTATGGACTATGTGCATGCCAACAGTTATTTGAAAAACCAGCAAGGAAAGTATGCTGAAGCCTATAGCGTTTACTCACCTTGGGTGCATCGTATCGACTTTAGCTACAAACACGATTTTGTTGTCAATACAGGCAAGGACAAGCATAAGCTACAGCTTAGCCTGGATGTCAAAAACGTGATGAACCTGTTTAACAATAGTTGGGGTGTGGCCAA
>NZ_DCEN01000034.1:80728-83555 GCF_002316955.1 Proteiniphilum sp. UBA1028 | reverse complement strand
CTAACTTGGTCAGTAAACAGAGACAAGAATAAATGCTTATTATTGTTTAATATGAAGAAACAAAAAACACATTTTGAAAAGATGTTCAAAGTGAATGCGGTCAAAATCAGTGTAGATTGCAAGAATATTTCCGAGATGGCACAGGAATTGTGGTATTTACTCTTTGAATTCAGGTAAAATCTTAATAGGAAATTCATAATTCAATTCTTTTTTGCTTCATTTGCATAAACGACCGCTGAACAAGAAAAAAATAGATCGAAAATTATTATTTTGTCAGACATTCGTAGATATTTATTCTGAATCAATGAAACACAACTACACTTTTGTTCTCACACTCGTACTTGCCATCTTTTGCGCCTGTACGGAAAGCAATAAGGTGACGAAGGAAGAACGCCTCCAGCAACTTCCTCCCGACAGGCCGGCCGAAGTGACAACCATGAAACTTACGGCCAGAGATTTTGACCACGAACTGGTGAGCAACGGCAGAGTATCGGCCGGAAATGTGGCGGAACTCAAATTTTTGACATCGGAAGTGATCTCCGAAATCTTTGTCAGGAATGGTTCAAGGGTGAACAAGGGGCAGCGCATTGCCACGCTCAACACCTATTCGCTCAACAATGCCCTGAACCAGGCGAAAGATGCCCTCGAAAGAAGCAAACTGGAATACCAGGACGTGCTGATCGGCCAGGGATACCGCCTCGATAACCAAGAGGCCATACCGGATGAGGTGGTTGAACTGGCAAAAGTGAAAAGTGGAGCCAACACGGCACAAACACAATACGACATGGCACGCTACAACCTGGAAAAAGCAACCCTCACCGCCCCCATCGGCGGAGTGGTTGCCAATCTGTTTGCCAAACCCAATACACTCTCCTCCCCTTCCGAGATTTTCTGCCACATCATCGACACGCGCAGCCTGGAAGTATCTTTCCCGGTGCTGGAAAACGAACTGGCAATGATACGAAAAGGCGATAAGGTGAGGGTGACACCATTTTCCATGCCCGGGGTGACGGTGGATGGACGGGTGTCGGAAATCAACCCCTGGGTAGACAAGAACGGAATGGTACAGGTGAAAGCATCGGTGGGGCACCATGAGCGGATGGTGGAAGGAATGAACGTACGGGTCAGCATCTTCCGCTCACTGGGTAAGCAGTGGGTCGTTCCCAAAACCGCCGTGGTGCTTCGAACCGGAAAACAGGTGGTTTTTACCGTGGTGGACGGCAAAGCCGTTTGGAACTACGTGCAAACCGGCTTGGAGAACGCCACGGAATACACCATCACGAGCGAAACGCTGAAGGAGGGAGACAGGATCATCACCAACGGCAACATCAACCTGGCACACGAATCGCCGGTAACGGTGTTAAAGACAATTGAATACTGAACAGAACTCAAAAAAAACAGAAAGGAGGTGTGTTGTGAAAAAGTTTAAAAATAATTACATTTAAACCTTCGAGGTTTGCTATTGAAAGGATATATATGGATATTTCATCTTTTTTTAAAACATTCAAAACAATTTTAAGCGGTATTTTTGCGATTGTATTGGTCGCAGTTGCTGGATTTGGAATTAACAGGAGTTTGAGTAATGATATACGTTTGAGCAATTTGGCTCTGGGCAACATTGAAGCTTTGGCTCAAGAAGAAGGAGAACATGATGGTGGAGTGCTGCCCCCGGTTGTCATAACATGTAGCGGGAGTGGTCAAGGTCCTTGCTGGGTTCCAGACTTTGAACCCTTGCCTTTTAATAGGTACAGGGTAACTTGTCCGTATTTTTCTGGACGGATGCAAGATAACTGTATGCCGGGAACATATCCCATATAATTGATTATTAAGGAGGAGATATTGTTTAAATCACAATACATTTTATCTCCTTCTTTTTTATCTGTTTCAGAAACCTACTATTTAAAAAATATTTAATCTGATGAAATATAAAACAATTACTCTTTTTCTATCAATAATGTTTTTTTTATTTGTTTCTTGCAATAAGAAAAACAATCATCTACTCAAAACTTATGAAATAGAAATACAGAATAATAATTCTGCATTTATGAGCGACATCATAAATACAATAGAACCAATTCCTCTCGAAACAACAGATTTATCCATTATTAGAGATATCACTAAAATAGAGTTTTATCGAGGTTTGCTATATATATTTGATTTATCTCAAAATAATATCTTCATCTTCAACAATAGAGGTGACTATCTCAATAGGATTGATAACAAAGGGCAGGGACCTGATGAATATTTAAATATATCAGATTTTCAAATAAATAAGTACACAAATCATATTTGTATTCTCGATGCAATAAAAAGCAATCTATTATATTACAACCTTCAAGGAGATTTTCAGTACACTGAAAGTTTACCAAAACTTAAAGAAAGTGCCTACAATATTTTTCAATTTATAAATGATAACCATATAATGTTTTGGACATCCGACGAAAAAAACAGATTGAAAATATATGAGAAAAATACAAATTCCATAATAATAGAAGATTTTCCGAGAAAAGGCTATCCTAGATTAGCTTATCTTCATTCGGACTCTCTGTTTCTACCAGAAATGTCGAACCTTGTGTATTCCTATAGTGGCAACGAGATACAAGAACAGTATAAGATAGAGATAGGAGGATTAAGTCCCGAATTACGATCCCGTTCTTTTCCTAAATCCTATGATACAAAATCACAACTCTCATTTATTGAGGGCCTGATAAAATCTGAAAATATTGATTATTTGATTAAAGACATACATAGTTCCCAAAACTATATTGTGTTATCCTTTTACCGAATGAGCCATTATTATACATTTATTATAGTTAAAGACTCCGGG
>NZ_DCEN01000034.1:61608-80553 GCF_002316955.1 Proteiniphilum sp. UBA1028 | reverse complement strand
TAATGACAACTTTATGTTATCTTCTTTTATCGATAAAAAAAACGTCTTATTCTTCAGTATCCCCCAAAATGTGTGTTACAGTTGTATTCAGTCAATAACACAAATGCTTGAAATAATATTCCCCAACTACGAAATCAGTAATAATGTTGTTTTTATTTCACAGAATATTGAAGATCGATTTAAGGAAAACTTAGAGGGTAAAGTTGTTATGACTACATCTGAACCAATAATCTCTTTCAGAAGTGACTTTCTCAACGAATCTCTCTATTTTTTTATTTTAGATGAAACTATGGAAGTAAAACATTTGCATTTTTTTGACAAATCAAACATAAGTAGAACCAATGTATACTTAAAAGCTGTTTCCGATATTATATTGTCCCACAAAATAAGCTATCTGACTAACAGCCAAAAACCAACCAAATGATCAAATTCCTCCTCCGCCGCCCCATCTCCGTTCTTATGCTGTTTCTGGCCTGCGTGATTATCGGGATCATCACCTACAACACGCTGCCGGTATCACTGCTGCCCGACATTGCCATACCCGAAATCACGGTACAGGTGTCGGGCGACAATAGTTCGGCCCGTGAGCTGGAGAACGCGGTAGTGACACCGATTCGCCGGCAACTGATGCAGGTAGGGAAATTGCGGGATATACAAAGCGAAACACGCGACGGGTCGGCGATTATCCGCCTGAAGTTCGACTACGGAACCGATACCGACCTGGCCTTCATTGAGGTGAACGAAAAAATCGACGCCGCCATGAACAGCCTCCCCCGCGACACGAGACGGCCACGGGTAATCAAGGCCAGTGCGGCCGACCTGCCTGTATTCTACCTGAACCTCACACTCAAAAGCGATTCCCCCTACTCCGCCACCAACGAGCATCAATTCCTCGACCTCTCGGAGTTTGCCGACAACGTGGTGAAACGGCGCATCGAACAACTACCCGAAGTGGCCATGGCCGACATGACGGGGCTGATGTACAAACACCTGCAAATCGTCCCCAACCCGGCCTTGCTCGAATCGGCATCAATCACCCTGAACGACATTGAAAACGTGCTTGCAGCCAACAATATTGAACCGGGAAGCATGATCGTGCGCGACGGATACTACGAGTACAACATTAAATTCTCCTCGCTGCTGCGCACACCCGACGATGTGCGGAATATCTTCCTCGAAAAGGATGGGAGGATCTTCCGGCTGAGAGAGCTGGCTGAGATCGACGTGGTGAAACAACCCGAATCGGGGCTCTCACTCATCAACGGGAAAAGGGCTGTCACCATGGGCGTGATCAAACAGGCCGACGAAACCATGAAGAACCTGCGAAAATCACTGAACAAGACACTGGAAGACCTGGAACGGAGTTACCCGGAGGTGGAGTTTACCGTGAACCGGAACCAAACCGAACTGCTCGACTATACCATTTCCAACCTGCAGGAGAATCTGATCATTGGATTTGTCCTGGTATTCTTTGTCGCCCTCCTATTCCTCGGCGATGGCAAATCTCCGCTGATCATCGGTATCAGCATGACCACAGCCCTGATCACAACCTTTATCTTCTTTTTCCTCTTCGGACAGTCGATGAACATCATCACACTCTCAGGGCTGATCCTTGCCCTGGGTAACATGATCGACAGTTCCATCGTGGTGACGGATGTGATCACCCAATACCGGAAACAGGGCTGTACGCTGGACGATGCATGTGAGAAAGGCACCAAAGAAGTAATCATGCCAATCTTCAGCTCCACACTGACTACCATCTCCGTGTTTGTACCGCTTGTCTTTATGAGCGGTATAGCAGGAGCCATTTTCTACGCCGAGGCATTTGCCGTAACCGCCGGCATGTTCGTCTCCTACCTCACAGGTATCATTCTGCTCCCGGTACTCTACAAAATAGCATACGGCAGCAGGCTCAGGCACAAAAAAGCGGAAGGATTCTTCGCTTCCGTGCAACAGAGAATAGACCGGGTGATCTTTCCGGCTTACGATCAGGGAATCCAATATGTTTTCCGCCACAAGATTCTTTTCCTCACTCTGCTGGTCATTTCCGTCCCGCTCTGTATGTTCCTTTTCAGGGCAATGCCGAAATCAAGCATGCCCAACATAAGCTATAAGGAAAGCATCGTCACCGTAGAGTGGAACGAGAATATCCATGTGGATGAAAATGCACAGCGGGTATCAAAACTACTTCAGACAACAATAGAGCATGCAGTGGAAAATGCCGCCTACGTAGGACAACGACAATATCTGCTGGAAAAGGATAACGATCTGACTGTTACAGAGGCTCAGTTGTACTTGAAAACAGACAATTCTTCCAAAGTTGTATCACTTGAAACAAAAATATCGGATTGGGTACGTCATCATTATCCGGATGCCGTAGTTAACTTTTCTCCTCCGGAAAACATATTCGAAAAAATTTTCGATACCAGCGAAGCGGATTTGATCACCCAACTTTATCCGAAGAACAGGGAAATAGCACCCAATCCCGAGGCTATCCGGAAAATTGAATCGAGTTTGGCGGTATCCACAGGTGAACGGGCTGAAACAGTACCTTTTGAACAACAATATGTGATCGTTCCGAACAAGGAAAAACTGCTGCTCTATGGCGTTTCATGGCAGGAGATATCGCAAACATTGAAAACTGCATTCAGAGACAACCAGGTAACAGTATTACGTTCTTTCCAGCAATATCTCCCCATCTCGATTGCAGGCAGAGAGCAATCCATTCAGGATGTTCTGCAGCAAACACTGGTATATGGTTATCCCGAAGCCGACAGGTCGCAGGCCATCCGTGTGCCGCTGGCTTCGCTGGTCTCCCTGACACCCGGTGAGGACATCAAAACCATCATTGCCGGAAAAAACGGGGAATATATCCCAATTTACTATTTCCAACCCAGCCAGCCGGAAATATTGATGGAGAAGACACGTAAAACCATCCGGCAGGAGAATGCGTGGGATGTGGCATTTTCCGGCAGTTACTTTTCCAACAGACAGATGTTGAAAGAACTGGTGATCATCCTGCTGGTTTCTATCCTGTTGATGTATTTTATCCTGGCTTCGCAGTTCGAAAATTTTCTGCAGCCACTGATCGTATTGGCTGAAATACCGATCGATATTGCGTTTACTCTTATCGTTCTTTGGCTCACGGGCCACACTCTGAACCTGATGAGCGCCATCGGAATTGTGGTAACCATTGGCGTAATCCTTACCGACTCCATCCTGAAAATAGACCTGATCAATGAGTTGAGAAAAGAGGGGATGCCCCTGATGGAAGCAATCCATACCGGTGGCGTAAGAAGATTGAGAGCCATCATCATGACGGCACTCACATCCCTGTTTTCGATGATTCCCATCCTTTTTACGTTCGATTTAGGGTCAGAGTTGCAGAAACCGCTTGCCATTGCGATGATCAGCGCAATGACCATCGGGACAGTCGTAAGTATATTCCTTATCCCGTTACTCTATTGGGTAATATACAGGAAGAAGGATTCAATAATTCCATGATGTGATGATCATATTCCAACACTCCTGGCTCCTGATTCTGAATAAATAGTTTTAATCATATGAAACGAGCATGTAAACAATTAATTCTGATATTTGCGCTGCATCTGGCTGGTATTTCCATAATCCACACAGATGCACAGGAAAGACCGATTGAGCTGGATCTGACAACCACGGTACAGCTGGCGAACGACAGCTCGCTATCGGCATTCCGCGCGAAAAACAGCTACATGGCAAGCTATTGGGAGTACAGGTCGTTCAAGGCAGACAGGCTGCCGTCCCTATCGCTTTACCTGACTCCTGTCAGTTATAACAGGGATTATACCCGCAGGTATGACTCCGAACAAAACATCGATATATACCGCCGGCAGCAATCATTTTACAGTTTTGGCAACCTGGCTGCCCAGCAAAACCTCGATGTCACCGGCGGCACCTTCTTTGTGGACTCGGAGCTGGGTTATATCCGCAACTTCGGAGATCAGAGCTACAGCCAGTTCTCAAGCGTTCCCCTACGCGTCGGCTACCGGCAGAACCTGATCGGGTACAATCCCTTTAAATGGGAGAAAAAAATCGCTCCCGTGAAATTTGAGAAAGCACAGAAAGAATTGATCTACCAGTTGGAGCAGACCGCGGAAACAGCTACCGGCTACTTTTTCGATCTGGCCATGGCACAGGCCGAATATGAACTGGCCGTGGAGAACCTGGCGAGCTCGGATACACTCTACAGCATTGGTGAGGAGAGACACAAGATCGCCTCCATCGGGCAAACCGATCTCCTAACGTTAAAACTCGACAAAGTAAACGCCCGTAACAGCCTCCAGAACGCGGAAATAAACCTCAAGAGAAGCATGTTCGCACTGGCAGCATACCTGAACCTGGAGAAAGATACACGCATCTCCCTGAAACTGCCGGACTATCCCAAACAGATCATCATTACGGAAGAGAAGGCACTGAGTCTGGCCAAGGAAAATAATCCCCGTTACCTCGATTCGGAACAGCAGATTTTACAATCGGAACAGACGGTAGAAAGGGCGAAAGTTGAATCCCGATTCAATGCAGGCCTATCTGCCAGCGTAGGATTCAACCAGGTGGCGGAATCATTCCGGAATGCTTACCGCAACCCCCTTCAACAGGATATCGTCTCACTCACCCTCTCCATTCCACTGGTAGATTGGGGCGTAAGAAGGGGACGGCACAACATGGCAAAAAGCAACCTCAGCATCACCCGCCTGACTACCCGAGAAAATGAAATACGACTCGAGGAAGATGTGATCATGACCGTGGGCGACTTCACCATTCAGCAACAACTCATCCGCAGTGCGGAAGAAGCAATGGAACTGGCCAGGCTGGCATACGATCAGACACGTGAACGGTTTATCATCGGGAAAGCCGACATCAATAGCCTCACCCTCTCTACCAGCCGCAGACAGGAAGCGCAGCGAAACTATATTCTGGCACTAAAAAATTACTGGCAGAGCTATTTCAAGATCCGCAAACTCACTCTCTACGATTTCGAAAAACAGGTACCCATTGCGGAGATCTTCGACTGGAACCTGACGGGTAAAAAATAACAGCTAAATATCATCGCTTTGGCAGAGAAGAAAAAGATATCCTCCTTTACAATCATCGTAGCGTTTGTCTGTCTGGCAATCGTGGGTCTGGCTCTTGTCCATCTATTGCCTGTGAAACTGGCTCCCTCACGTACCCTGCCAGGTATCACGGTGTATTTCAATATGACTCATTATGGTGCACGTGTAGTGGAGATGGAAGCTACCTCACGATTAGAATCGATGCTGGCCCGTATACAGGGTATCCGGAAAATCAGCTCAACATCGGGCAACGGATGGGGTAGTATCACCATTGAACTGGACAAGCATACTCCCATCGACTTGGCCCGCTTTGAGGTGTCGACTATTATCCGCCAGACTTGGCCCGAGCTGCCACGGGAAGTATCCTATCCCTATATCACGGTAAACCGTCCAGACGACGAGGCAACCCGTCCTTTCATGACCTACACAATCAATTCCGCGGCAACCCCCATCGTCATCCAACGATACACCGAGAACGTGATCAAAACGGCATTAAACAACATCGGGGGCCTTTATAAGATTGATGTGAGCGGAGCCCAACCCATGGAATGGCAGCTGGAGTATGATCATGACAGGCTGCAATCGATCGGGATCACGCCCAACGATATCAGGCAGGCTGTTTCCCGGCATTATACGGTCGATTTTCTCGGAATGGCGGAAACGGGGAGGCCGGGAGAAACCTCTTCCTGGATACGAATCATGCTGAAGTCGGAGGCAGAGAAGAACCATTTCGATCCGGAAGCCATATTTGTTACAAACGGTGCAGGGAACCTGATCCGGCTCGATCAGCTCGTGAAAGTAAAACATACGGAAAAGGAACCATCTGCTTACTACCGCATCAACGGGCTCAACTCCATCTATCTCTCCCTCACCGCCGAAGAATCGGCCAACCAGCTACGATTGAACAGGCAGGTTAAGGAAACGATGCGGCAGATTGAAGCGGCACTGCCTGCCGGCTATGAGATTCACGCCAGCTATGACGCAACCGACTATATTCGTGAAGAACTGCACAAAATCTATATCCGCAGCGGGCTCACCATTCTCATCCTCACCCTTTTCGTGCTGCTGATCACCCGCAACGGCCGTTACCTGTTTCTTATCGCAGCCAGCCTCTTCGTAGACCTGGCAATCGCCGTGATCTTCTATTACCTGTTCAAACTGGAGATACAACTCTATTCACTGGCCGGCATCACCATCTCGTTGAGCCTGATCATCGACAACGCCATTATCATGACCGATCACATCATGCACAAGGGCAACAGAAATGCGATCATGCCTATTCTCACCGCCACGGTCACCACCATCGGCGCACTCTCCATGATCTTTCTGCTCGACGAGCGGCTACGGCTGAACCTGCAGGATTTCGCAGCAGTGGTGATGATCAACCTGATGGTGTCGCTATTTGTTGCCTCCTTGTTCGTACCGGCGGTAGTGGAACGGATAGGGCTTGAAAAGCGGCGTCATGGAAAAAAAAGAAAGAGACGGTTCCTCTCCTTCCCCCTTTTCTCCCGCGAACGGATGGTCGTCCGGCTCACCCGCCTCTATGAAATAACCATCCTCCTTCTTTCCCGCAGGAAATGGATCGCTTTCGTCGGCATCATCCTCTTGTTCGGTCTGCCCGTATTCATGTTGCCGGAGAAAATTGAAAAAGAGACTCCTTTTGCCTTGAAATACAATCAAACAGCAGGTAGCACCACCTACAAAGAAAAAATCAAGCCGGTGGTCGATAAGGCGCTGGGGGGAACCCTGCGGCTGTTTGTGGAGAAAGTCTATCGGGGCAGTTATTTCACCCGCAGTGATGAGATGGTACTCACCATCACCGCATCAATGCCCAATGGCACCACCCTCTCTCAAATGAATAACCTGGTGGTCAGGATGGAACGTTACCTCAGCGGTTTTCCCGAGATCAGGCAGTTTCAGACCAGTATCCACAATCCGAACAGGGCATCGATCAATGTTTTTTTCCGGAAGGAGGCGGAAAGGAGCGGTTTTCCCTATCAACTGAAAAGCAATGTGATTGGCAGAGCCCTACAGCTGGGAGGGGGCAGCTGGGATGTATACGGGTTAGAGGACCAGGGATTCAGCAACAGTGTGCGTGAAACAGCCGGGCAGTACAGGGTAAAGCTCTACGGATACAACTACGATGAGCTTGCAGCATGGACCGACAGCCTCAAACAGCGGCTGCTCACCTACCGCCGCATACGGGAAGTGACCGTCAACTCCAACTTCTCATGGTACAAAGATGATTACCAGGAGTTCTCGTTCGACCTGAAGCGGGAACAACTGGCTGCCCGGGGTATCCGCCCCGGGGAATTGTTCGCTACCCTCCAACCGCTCTTTGCCCGCAATATGTGGGCAGGGTCGGTGGCAGTCGACGGAGGCAATGAAGCCATCAATCTCACCGGGAAACAAGCCGGAGATTATGATATCTGGGCATTGCAGCATTTCGACATGCACAGCGGTGACCGCTTCTACAAGTTGAACGATGTGGCCAGTATCGTCAAGGGACAAGCCCCGCAGGAGGTGGGGAAGGAAAACCAGCAATACCGGCTAACGATGCAATACGACTACATCGGTTCATACACACAGGGACAGAAAATTCTTGAACGGGAGCTCGAGGAATTCAACAAACGCCTCCCCATGGGGTATACGGCACATAGTGAAAGCAGCTACTGGGGATGGGGCAGCAAGGACAACAAGCAGTACCGGCTCATTGGATTGCTCATCGTGATCATCTTCTTCACCTCCTCCATCCTGTTCAACTCCTTGAAACAACCACTGGCCGTGATCTTCATCATCCCCATATCCTTTATCGGCATCTTCCTCACCTTCTACTGGTTCAAACTGAACTTCGACCAGGGTGGTTTTGCCTCGTTCATCCTCCTATCGGGTATTACCATCAACGCCGCCATCTATATTGTTGACGAATACAACCGCATACGCACGCGGCGACCGGATCTTTCCTCACTGAAGGCTTACCTGAAAGCATGGAACTCGAAGATCATTCCCATCTTTCTCACCGTCATTTCCACCGTTCTCGGGTTCATACCTTTCATGGTAGGCACACAAAAAGAGGGATTCTGGTTCCCCCTGGCCGCAGGCACCATCGGAGGATTACTCATGTCGATTATTGGAATATTCATCTTCCTTCCTCTTCTGATGGTAAGGAAAAATACGGAACAGAATTGAGACAGAATTGAGACGGGTGTTTTTTTGGCCAATCATCTTTTATGTTTTTCTTTTGCAAAAAACAAACGTAAATCCGGTGGAATAAATTCAATTTGTAAAACCATGTAAAATAAAAACTCCTTCAAGAAGGAGGTTATATCAACAACTTTAATTTTTTATTCGCATGAAAAAGAAAATTTTATCGGGTGTTTTCGCCCTCGCACTCCTTGCAACCGCAGGTTTCGGAGTGCACAAAAGTATGAAGAGTAATGTGGGATTAAGCGATCTGGCGTTGGCCAATGTGGAGGCGTTGGCAAATGGAGAAAATGGTGGCACTCCTGTGCGGACTTGTTACACAGGAACAATATATGAAGACGCCGGCTCACCAACAAGCATTCAGCCATGTGACTCTCGCACTAGTTCTTCGATGATTTATCCATGTCCTCCAGAAAAAAGAGGTAGAATTTATAGCTATACCTATAGCAATTGTACTACTTAAAATAACAATCTACTCTGTTTTGATTTAAAAACAGAGTAGATTACACTAAATAGCAGTATGTACATATATAAATATAATTTTCAAAGATGAAAAGGTTTTTACTATTATTTCTCACTATTATTTTTTTGATGAGTTGTAATAAATTAAGTGAAGATTATTTTAATGCAGAAATATTTACAACTGATATTTCCAATATCCGATGTGATACACTTATAGGTGAAATAATTACACTAAAGGATATTTATGCAGGCTATATGACAGTTTATGACTCTATGATGTTATTTGTATCTCACTCGTTTCCTGATTATTATTTATACATTTACAATTTAAACAATAATGAACTGATAGGAAAGTATGCACATAAGGGCCAAGGTCCTGATGATTATATTGATTTTACGCATGCGGAACAATTTATCATAAATAATAAGGATATTAAGTTATGGGTCAGAAATGGATATGGTGCTGAAAATATTTTAATCAATATAACTAACACCATTAACACGTCCAAGTTTATTATAGACTCCACTCTGTATCTTAACTGGAAAAAAAACTCATTTGTCCCTTTTGGATACGTCTTTATGGCTCATCAAGATAAGGCTTTAACTAGAATACAGGCCGAGAGAATAGAAGACAATAGTTTTATTCCGGATAGATATGAAGTCTATAATATGCGCCAAGAATTTATTCAAAAAATCGAAATCTTTAACAAGCCAATACTAAAGAAACAAAATGATTTTCCAGTAGAAAATTATTTTGTTTCGAGAGATAGAATAAAACCTGATGGGACAAAAATTGTAATGGCTATGGAGATGTTGGCACAATTAAATATTTATGACATTAATAATGACAAATTGAAAGGATTTAGGATAAAAGGAACGCCAGACTTTGATTATCTTTTACGTGACACTAAAAACTATAGAATCTTTTTCAGAGATGTATGTGTTGACAATGAATACATTTATGCATTATATTCAAATACTATTATAGAGGAAAATGGTAAAAACTACCCTTTTGAAACAAATTCAATTCTTGTGTATGATTGGGATGGAGAAATTACAAGAATAATTATTTTGGATAAGAAAACTCATGAAATTACTATTGATCCAATATCTAAATACTTGTATATTCTTACTATTGATGATTTAATTTACAAATATGCACTATGACCAAATCATCGTGAGTGGAAACATCAACTTGTCACACGTTTCGCCTGTATCGGTAACGGAAAAAGAGAAAACGAGGAATTAATTAATGTCTGCTGAATACTAGTTAGTAATGATGAAAATCAGCAAATTGATCGATGTCGAATTTGTATAACTACAAGAATTTGAGTATTTTCACTTCATAATCCTTAAATTTTATGATACGATACAAGAGCTCCAGACAGCTTTCAATTTCAGGGTTCAAGATGACCTTTGAGGCAAAACTTAATGAGAATAACCAGTTGGTTGTCCTTTCAAAAACAGTACTCCGGTAAGAGTTTGCCCTGTTTCACTACTGTTTGTGATGCGGATATCAAGTACTCCACCAACCTGGACCTGTTGTACGAAAGTGATAAGCTTATATCATAAAGATGATTTCCATTTGTATGAAATAGTAGCGATGTCATACTTTTTTATCCTTGATAAGGACTTATGTGTTAAACAATTGATCATAACTAATAAAATAAACCCAGAACTAACAATAGAATATCTGAAAATCATGAAAGATTGCTATCCAAGCAGTTGAAAGACGAGATGATTGTAGATAAGGCATCCTGTGTGTATGTCGAAATCCAAAGATCCAATTTCTGAAAAAACCGTTGGAACCGGATACTAAAGAATTTGGAATAACAACGCGAACAGAATTGAGACGGGTGTTTTTTTGGCCAATCATCTTTTATGTTTTTCTTTTGCAAAAAACGAACGTAAATCCGGTGGAATAAATTCAATTTGTAAAACCATGTAAAATAAAAACTCCTTCAAGAAGGAGGTTATATCAACAACTTTAATTTTTTATTCGCATGAAAAAGAAAATTTTATCGGGTGTTTTCGCCCTCGCACTCCTTGCAACCGCAGGTTTCGGAGTGCACAAAAGTATGAAGAGTAATGTGGGATTAAGCGATCTGGCATTGGCCAATGTGGAGGCGTTGGCACAAAATGAAGGTGGAAATGAAAATGGGGATAAATGGCAAGTAGGCGAAAAAACAATCACAACAGAAATTTATGAGACTACTTCACCGGGATGGTCATGGAATGCCAGTTTAAAAGCATGGATACTCAATGGTACAGTCACCCAAACTTGGCCTCCGCAATATCAAAAAACCACAACTTCAGTAAAAATAAATTGTTGTAGATTAATGGGAGATTTAACAAATTGTAATTATGAACCATGTTAATCATTTTCTAAAAGGCATTCTTCCTATTATAATAGGAGGAATGCTTTTATTCCTATCATCATGCATAGAAAACAACAAAACAAAAATAAAAAAAGATGATAGGGTGTATGTAAATATGGATGTGGCAAATTTAAAAATCTTTGATATTAAAAATATTGCGGATTCAGCTAAGTATATTCCACTTGAGACGAATAATCAATCTTTAATCACATCAATTAGCAAATTGTATGTCAAGGACGATTCAATAATCATATTTGATAGAAAAAACAAGAATATACTTTTATTTGATGAAGAAGGAAAGTTCATTAGGAAAATAGGCGAAAAAGGCAGCGGACCTTCAGAGTACATAGAATTCAATGATATATACTATGACTTCGATGCAAATAAAATTTATGCCTTTGAAAGATTTCAAAGTAAGATGTTTGTTTATTTATTAAATGGAAATATTGATGAAATAATAAATTCGAGATTTTCTTTTAATTCTTTTATAAAAACGAAAAAAGGTTTTTGGATTTACAGCTGTTTTAAAAATAACAATCCAAGTAAATTTAACTTAATTTACAGCGATAATAAACTTAGTAAAATTGAAAATGGTTTTTTCCCACAAAAAGACTTTGTTAACATAACAAATGAAACTTGTTTTTCTGAGGATAATGACCATAATAAATATTTCTATTACCCGACTTCAAATATTATCTACAAATTAAATAATAATAAAGTAGAACCTTTTGTTGAAATTAATTTTATAGGTAGAAATCTTCCGTACGAAAAAATCACTCAAGCTAGAACGATAGATGAATATAATAAAATTATTAACACAAACAATTATGTGGGATTTATAGAGAACCTGCACATTTTGAACAACATTTGTGTTTTTAATTGTTCCGAAAGCAATTTAAATAAATCCATTATGACTTTCAAAGCATCCGTTGATATAGCAAATGGAGAAGCAAGCGTTTACAATGGGTATAAAAATGCCGAAGGCTCTCCTGGTCTAAATCGTCTATTATACGTAACCAATAAAAATGAATTGGTTTATGCCATTAATCCAGCTGGTTTAATGGATCAAGAAATAGATGGATTAAAAAAGATCCTACCGTCAATATCTTTTGATTCAAATCCAGTATTGGTTTTTTATAAAATCAAACATTAAGGAAAGCGGTACTACAAACATATTGGCAGTATTCAAAAAAGAATACAAGAAAATTATTGAAAAAAGTGGAGTCCTGAAAGGACTCAAGACACAGGAATGTCAGCCGCTTGTTGAAGTATCTCCAAAAGAATGAAAAAGAATGTTTTATCCGGGATGTTTGCCCTCGCACTCCTGGCAACCACAGGTTAAAGTATTCATGATATTGATTTAATAAAGGAGGTGGAGATTGTCAACCTGGATTGTGATGAAGCGATCATCGGCAATATCGATAATGGAGTTCTTTTGATACAACTGTCGGAGTAACACCACAATAAATGTCAATATATTTGGCTACAAAAATTTAAAGAAACAGTTGTTGGGTATACCCCGTAACCACGGTTACTGTAACCTGGAATCCGTTCACATGACGGTTTTCCCGCTTCACTTTTCAATCATCCCGATGTCCCGCAACCAGGAGAGCACCCGGAAGGGCCATTCGTTCACCGTGTGGCCGGTGTTGCGAAGCCCGTAACCATGGCCGCCGGAGGGATAGAGATGCAAGGCTGCCGGCACCTTTGCTTCCTTCAGCGCATAATAATAAAAAAGGCTGCTGTTGATATGACTCTTGTCGTCCTCCGTCTGAATCAGAATGGTGGGCGGTGTGTTTTGATCGACCTTCAGCTCGGAAGCAATGGAGAAATGCTCTCCGGAGAGATAGGCCGGGTAGACCAGGATGGTGAAATCGGGACGGAGGCTCACCTCGTCGAAGGAATCCACTTTCGGATAGGTGCGCTCACCGTAGTTTGTGCTGGCCACAGCCGACAGGTGTGCACCCGCCGAGAAACCCATTACACCAATTCTGTTGGCATCAATCCCCCACTCTCCCGCATGGGCGCGGGTGTAGGCGATGGCACGCTGCAGGTCCTGCAAAGGAGCAGCATGCTTCTCCAGCCCCTCACGTCGCGGCACACGGTACTTCACCAGCACGCAGTTGATGCCAAAGCTGTTGAACCGTTTGCAGATTTCCGACCCCTCCAGGTTGTAGGCCAGGATATTGTATCCCCCGCCCGGGTTCACGATAAGCGTGACACCCTTGTTATTATCGGCAGGAGCCGGGTAAAAGGTCAGCGTGGGTTCATCCACATTGCTGATGCGCAGCACGGGACAACCGGCCACCTTTTTGCCGCTCAAGTCGTCCACCTGTTTCATTTTTCCCGTTTCGCCCGGTGCGCCGCCGGGAAATAACAGCACCGGTTTTTCCTGTGACTGGATACGCATTGTTGCAAAGACAATAAAAAGCAGAAAAACAATATTTCGCATAGTAGCTAAATTTCAGTCTGAAAATTTGTCTGATTACTGATTACAAATATAATACTTTTAACCATTTCTTCCGATCACGACCTCTATTTTCACCGATTCATCCGGAACTATTTTACTCTTTTTCATTGCGATGCTTCATTTTGCCAAATACTCCGTATCTTTGCACCATAAATTACAATTGCAGCAAATGGAGCAAAAACAAACCCTGCTCGGCATGACGCTCGCCGAAATTACCGAAAGCGTCGCGGAACTGAACCTCCCCAAATTCACCGCCAGACAGATTGCCGATTGGGTCTATCTGAAACGGGTGAAGAGCATCGACGAGATGACCAACATCTCGCTAAAAAACAGAGAACTACTCTCTGACAAATTCGATGTTGGCCGCTCAGAGCCGCTCGACATCAAAACATCGGTCGACGGCACCCGCAAGATGTTGTTCAAAACCGCCGGCGGCAAGTTCATCGAAACGGTTACCATTCCCGAAGAGGACCGACTCACCATCTGCGTCTCCTCGCAGGTGGGGTGCCGCATGAACTGCGACTTCTGCATGACCGGCAAACAGGGGTTCCACGACAACCTCACCGCCACGGAAATCCTGAACCAGGTATATTCGGTACCCGACTCGGAACAGATCACCAACCTGGTCTTCATGGGGATGGGAGAGCCGCTTGACAACTACAAGCAGGTGAAGAAAGCATCGGAATTGCTGATGGCGGACTATGGCCTGGCCTGGAGCCCCAAGCGCATCACCCTCTCTACCATCGGCCTCGCCTCCAGCCTGAAGCGGTTCCTCGACGAAAGCAAATGCCACCTGGCTGTCAGCCTGCACAACCCCATACCGGAACAACGGCTCGCCATCATGCCCATTGAAAAATCGGCTCCCATCACCTCGGTCATTGGAATGCTGCGTGACTACGACTGGAGCCACCAGCGACGACTCTCTTTTGAGTACATCATGTTCGACGGGGTCAACGACACCCTGCTCTACGCCCGGGAACTGACCAAGCTGCTGGCCGGACTCGACTGCCGCATCAACCTGATTCGCTTCCACGTGATCCCGATGAGCAACCTACGCCCCTCCACCAATGAGAACATGATCAAGTTCCGTGATTTCCTTACTGCCAAAGGATTTATCAGCACCATCCGGGCTTCGAGGGGGGAGGACATCTTTGCCGCCTGCGGCATGCTCTCCACCGCAAAAATCGAAAAAAAATAAGGGTTCCCTGTTTTTTCAGTGCCCACGGGACAACAAAAGACTGAAACAAGAGCTGGTACTACAACCAACTTTTGGACAAATTAAGTGCGCTTGCATTTCATTTCCACGCAAATAGTTGTATATTTGTTTTGTGAAACGTGTACAACCATGTTTTCACCAGGACTGGATTGATTATCCCATAAAAAATACGCATATGAAACGATTTTCAGGTTTACTCGCCCTTATTGCAACCATCGTCCTCTTCACGTCGTGTGATGGTGGGGGCGGCTTCTTGTCTGCTTCAGGAACAAACAACGAGATGATGGTACTGATGGATGACACTGCTTGGGAATCTTCTCCCGGCCGAGCCCTGTTCGACGTGCTCAACTCAAACGTGAAGGCGCTGCCACAGGCCGAACCAAACTTCACCATCGTACAGATTGCACCCGAAAATTTCACCAGCACCTTCAAGATGGCACGCAACATCATTATCCCCGACATCTCCAATATTTACAGCTACCCCAAGCTCACAGCGGAGATCGACAAGTATGCCGTGGGGCAGGTAGTCATGAACATCCATGCTCCCGACAGTGCCAGCTTTGCCAAGTTTGTGACTGAAAACAGGGAAAGCATTGTGAACTACTTCGTAGACAAAGAGTTGGAACGCACCGGCAAATGGCTGAAGAGAGAGGTATCGGCCCCGCTGTCACGCGCACAACAAGTGTTTGGAATCAATATCCATGTGCCCAAGGGACTGACCAATGTCACCGAGCACCAAAACTTCTACTGGGCCACCAACAACGCCTCCCGCGGGCGACAGGATATTGTCATCTACCAGTTTCCGTACACCACGGAAAAAGTATTCGAAAAAGATTCGCTCATCAGCATCCGCAACAAGGAGCTGGGAAAATATATAAAAGGCTCCTTCGACTCGGAAATGACCACTGCCACGCGTGTCTACTCCCCCGATTACCGGACTATGGAGCTTGACGGCATCTTCCGGGCAGAACTGCGCGGATTGTGGGAGATGTCCACCGACATGATGGGAGGCCCGTTTGTGATGCACGCCTTTGTAAACGACAATACCGGCATGGTCGTTGTGGTGGAAGTCTACGTATACGCACCGGAAATGAATAAACGCAACCTGATGCGCAACCTGGAAGCCACCCTCTACACCATCAGCCTACCCAAACCAAAAGAGGCGGTGATTGAAGGATAGCGGATCAGAAACAATACTGTCAAAGAGAATCAAAAAAAAGATACATGTCATCATTAATCAAAGTGGGCATCACGCACGGCGATGTCAATGGAATCGGATACGAAGTGCTGCTGAAAGCATTCTCCGACGACCGGCTGCTCGAGTTGTTCCACCCAGTCATATACGGATCATCCAAGTCGGCCTCTTATCACCGCAAAGTAATGGAGGGTGACCCGGTTAACTTTCATATTATTTCCAAAGTCGAAGAATCGCAGGAGGGAAAGATAAACCTCCTGAACTGCGTCAAAGAGGAGATCAGAATTGAATTGGGCACAGCAAGTGCCGAAGCGGGCGAATCGGCCTATATTGCGCTGGACCAGGCCACGAACGACCTGGCAAACGGGAAGATCGACCTGCTCGTAACCCTCCCGATCAACAAGAATAGCATACAAGGTGTACACTTTCGCTTCCCGGGGCATACCGAATTCCTCGAAGATCGGTTCGCCAAAAACGGAGAGAAGGCATTGATGATCCTTGCCACGGAGGTTTTACGCGTGGCACTGGTCACCACCCATCTGCCCCTCGCGGAGGTCCCCTCCAAGTTGTCCAAAGAGCTGATCCTGGAAAAGTTGCACATACTCAACCACTCCCTGAAACGCGATTTCAGAATTGAGAATCCGCGTATTGCCGTACTGGCGCTCAATCCGCATGCCGGTGAAAACGGACTGCTCGGCAAAGAGGAGAGTGAGATCATTGCCCCTGCCGTGAAGGAAGCACAGGAGAAATGGATTCTATGTGCCGGACCTTTTGCTGCCGACGGATTCTTCGGGTCGGGACGATTCAAGGAGTTCGACGCCATACTCGCCATGTACCACGACCAGGGACTCATACCGTTCAAGACCCTTGCCATGGATGCCGGTGTCAACTTCACCGCCGGACTCCCCATCGTACGCACCTCACCCGACCACGGCACGGCCTACAATATCGCCGGCAAGAACCTGGCCTCCGACGAATCGTTCCGCCAGGCCATCTACATGGCCATGGACATCTTCCGAAACAGGATTGCATATGACGAGCCGAGCAGGAACCCGCTGAAAAAGATGTTTTTCGACCGCGGCAAGGACGACGAGAAACTCGATCTGACAAAGGAAGAATAAGAACAGCAGCTTACAGCATAGCCGCAATCTGCTGTTCCAGCTTTATCAGGTCTTTGGTGAAGTTGCGGATCCCTTCGGCCAGCTTTTCGGTGGCCATGGCATCCTCGTTTAGCCTCCACCTAAATGATTTTTCATCGACCGTTAACCGTTCAATATCCATCCCGGCAGCAGTTTCGGGATTCAGCTTTCTTTCCAGTTTCCCCTCCTGCTGCTCCAGCTCCTCCAAAAGCTTGGGAGATATGGTGAGCAGGTCGCACCCTGCCAATTCGCAGATCTCTCCGATATTTCTGAAGCTGGCACCCATCACCTCTGTTTTATAGCCAAATTTCTTATAATAGTTATAGATATTGATGAGTGACAAGACGCCAGGATCTTCCGGGGCAGGAATATCGGAGACTCCTCGTTCCTTTTTGTGCCAGTCAAGAATCCGCCCCACAAAGGGGGAGATAAGCCGCACGCCGGCGTCGGCACACGCTATGGCCTGTACCTGCGAAAAGAGCAATGTCAGGTTGCAATGGATTCCCTCTTTTTCCACAATCTCCGCAGCTTTTATTCCCTCCCAGGTGGAAGCGATCTTGATCAATATGCGTTCGCGTGAGATACCGGCAGCTTCGTAAAGGGCAATCAACTCCCGAGCTTTTTTAACGGTTGCTTCGGTATCGAAGGAGAGGCGGGCATCCACCTCGGTGGAAACACGGCCCGGCACAATCTTCAATATTTCCAGTCCGAAGTTAACCGCCAGCTTGTCCAACGCCCTGGCAAGCTGTACCGAGGGGTCGGCAGAGAACCGTTTACCATAGGCAACCGCCTCGTCTGCCAGCGGTCGATACTTCACATCCTGGAATGCCTGAAAGATCAGTGAGGGGTTGGTTGTAGCATCCATTGGCCTGTAGGCCTCTATTGAGACAAAATCACCCGTGTCGGCAACCACCGTGGTGTAAGATTTCAACTGTTCGAGTAAATTCATGTTGTGTCGGGTTTTAGATGATGGAACTTATTTGTTCCAAAGATAATCATCCCATGGATAATAACAAAAGGAGACGCAGATTTAACTCTTTGTCTCCTTTACATTTAGAAATCAGTATTTCCTCAGTTATTCTCCGGGCGCAGCTTGCGTACCACAGCCCCGGTCTGCCACATCTCGCTTTCACGAAGGGCCTTCAGCTCTTCCTCCAGCTTCTCGCGATAGTCAGGCTGTGAGTTGCTGTCGATGGAGCGTTGCGCTTCGTTGCCGGCAGCTACCTCCCTATACAGTTTCTCAAACACCGGCTTGGTGGCATCGTGAAACGGGCCCATCCAGTCCAGGGCACCACGCTGTGCAGTGGTGGAACAATTGGCATACATCCAGTCCATTCCTTTTTCCGCAAAAAGAGGCATCAGCGATTGTGTGAGCTCCTCTACGGTCTCGTTAAAAGCTTCTGAAGGGGTATGTCCGTTGGCACGAAGCACCTCATACTGTGCCAGCAACAATCCCTGGATAGCGCCCATCAGTGTGCCGCGCTCACCGGTAAGGTCGGAAAACACTTCCCGTTTGAAGTCGGTTTCAAACAGATAACCCGATCCCACGCCAATGCCCAGTGCTACCACACGCTCGAACGCCCTTCCGGTAGCATCCTGGAAGATGGCGTACGAAGAGTTGAGGCCGCGCCCCTCGAGGAACATTTTCCGAAGGGAAGTACCCGATCCTTTCGGTGCTACCAGGATCACATCCACATCGGCAGGAGGGACAATGCCCGTACGCTCTTTGTAGGTGATCCCGAAGCCATGAGAGAAGTAAAGGGCCTTGCCTGCTGTCAGGTAAGGTTTGAT
>NZ_DCEN01000034.1:52610-61376 GCF_002316955.1 Proteiniphilum sp. UBA1028 | reverse complement strand
TCAATCTCAAACAGCGTTTCGCCCGGCACCCAACCATCGGCCACAGCCTTATCCCAGGTTTTACCGCCCTTGCGCTGCCCCACAATCACGTTGAAGCCATTGTCACGCAGATTGAGCGACTGGCCCGGTCCCTGTACCCCGTAGCCAATCACGGCGATTGTTTCGTTCTTTAACACCTCCTGAGCCTTGCTCAACGGAAACTCATCGCGGGTAACCACATTCTCTTCCACCCCGCCAAAATTCATTTTTGCCATTTTTTTTAAAATTTATCCTCTCTCCCGCCCCAAAAGGCGAAGAGAGCCGGTCATATTACTAATTATTGTTTCTGTCAATCTTCCTTGTCGTTCCATCGTTTGTTCTCCAGCTCGCGTTTGGCAAGCATGTCGCTCAGACGCTCCACCTTCGATTTGGTGATGGCAATCCTGCCCGAACGGACAAACTGCAGCACGCCGATGCTTTCCGCCAACTCATCGAAGAGGCCCTGTGTCTCAGCATAATGTCCCGCCTTCAGGAACACCACACAGTCTTTAGAGACCTCCAGAATACGCACATTGTATTTCCTTATCAGGTACTCAATGGAACCATGTTCCAGCACCTTCTCCGTGGAGAGCTTGTACAACGCCAGCTCCTGATGTACCAGATCCTCGTTGGTGTTGTAGTACGCCTTGAGGATATCCACACGCTTGTCGATGAGACTCACCAGCTTCTTCATCACCTCCTCGCTGTCGGAGAAAGTGGTGATGGTAAACTTGTGAATTCCCTTGATGGCCGATGGAGATACCGACAGTGTCTCGATGTTCAACTGTCGACGTGTGAAGATGGTCGTGATCTGATTAAGCACACCCACCGTATTCTCTGAAAAGATGGTGATGGTGTATAATGTTTTGTTCTCCTCCATTGTTGTTGATTTGATTTGTTGCATTTAAATCCTGATCTCTGAACTGAAAACTAAATTCCCGTTTATGGTAAGCGACTGCTGCACCTTGTGCCTTGGCTCTCGGTTATATGGTTTGTCCGTTTCCAAGCATGATATTGGTCACGCAGCCACCCGACGGAATCATGGGGTATACCATGCCTTTCGTCTCCACCACGACTTCCAGAAGATAGGCACCCTTGTGTGCCAGCATCTCCGCGATGGCCTCATCCAGCTCCGCACGTTGAGTCACTTTCCGTGCTTTGATGTGATAAGCATCCGCAATCTTGATGAAGTCGGGATTCTTCAGGTGTGTCTCTGAGTAACGTTCGTCGAAAAAGAGCTCCTGCCACTGACGCACCATGCCCAAATAATTGTTGTTCAGCAAAATAATTTTTACATCGAGTTCATACTCCATGATGGTGCCGAACTCCTGCATGGTCATCTGCAGCCCGCCATCGCCGACAAAAATACAGACCGTCCTGTCCGGAGCGCCATACCGGGCACCAATGCCCGCAGGCAGGCCAAAGCCCATCGTCCCCAATCCGCCCGAGGTAACCATGCTGCGCGACCGAGTGTACCTGAAGTAACGGGTACTCATCATCTGATGCTGCCCCACATCGGTCACGCAAATTGCTTTGTTGTGGGTAGCCTCCGTCACTTTGTGCACCACCTCGCCCATCTTTATTTCTCCTCCGTTTTCCGGATAAAGTTCATTCTT
This sequence comes from Proteiniphilum sp. UBA1028, assembly GCF_002316955.1. NCBI lineage: Bacteria > Pseudomonadati > Bacteroidota > Bacteroidia > Bacteroidales > Dysgonomonadaceae > Proteiniphilum > Proteiniphilum sp. UBA1028. The sequence goes on along the minus strand of NZ_DCEN01000034.1, from coordinate 59,742 downwards.
GATGATGGCGTCGAATTCTTTCTCTACATGGGGCTTGAATTCCGACAACCACTCTGCGTGCGATTGCTTCTCAAGCAGAGCGGTCACCATCGGTAGCGTTTTTTTGGCATCACCCGCTACCTTCACGGTAGTCTTCACATTTTTGTTCATCTCTGCCGGGTCAATATCGAAGTGAATCACCTTTGCCTGCCTGGCATAGGTCTTCAGATCGCCCGTCACACGGTCGTCGAAACGCATGCCAATGGCAATCAGCACATCGCATTCGTTGGTCATCATGTTGGGCGCCACGTTGCCGTGCATCCCCAGCATCCCGAAGTTCAGCGGATGATCGGAAGGCATGGCCGACAAGCCAAGGATGGTGGAGCCAAAAGGAATACCTGCTTTCTCCAGGAAAGAACGCAGCTCCTCTTCGGCATTTCCGAGAATCACTCCCTGGCCGACCAGTGCAAGCGGCTTCTTGGCACTGTTGATGAGATCGGCAGCCATCTTTATATGATCCTCCTCGACCTCCGGCACGGGCAGATAACTGCGAAGATAGCGGGTTTTCTGATAGGAATAGGCACACTTGTTCACCTGCGCATCCTTCGCGATATCAAGCACTACCGGCCCGGGACGGCCGCTCGAAGCAATGTAGAAGGCCTTGGAAACCGCCCACGCGATATCTTCCACCCGACGCACCTGATACACCCATTTGGTGATGGGTTGCGTCACCCCAATCACATCAGCCTCCTGAAATGCATCCGAACCCAGCAGGCTCGATGCAACCTGTCCCGAGATGACCACCAGGGGCGTGCTGTCCATCATCGCATCGGTGATGCCGGTAATGGTATTGGTAGCACCGGGGCCCGACGTAACAAGCGCCACACCCACTTTGTGGGATACGCGTGCATAGCCCTGCGCTGCATGTACAGCACCCTGTTCGTGACGCACCAGAATGTGTTTGATCTCGTGCTTGTGATCATAAAGGGCATCGAAAACAGGCATGATGGCACCGCCCGGATACCCGAACATCGTGTTCACACCTTCCGCGATCAACGATCGGATCAGTATTTCACTGCCCGAAATAATCTCTTTTTCCTGCTCTCTCTTATCGGGAGAGGAAATGGTTGCCGGAGTCTGATTATTTTTGTTCATAATAGGTACACTCAATTAATTGCTCGCTAAATTCAGACGATTGAAATAAATTTGTCTACTGCACATTTAGCCAAACGAAATCGTTGATAAAAAATAGAGAAATATTATATAATTCGTATAGCACCCTTGTCAGCCGAACTCACAAAGTGCGCATAAAGCTTTAATGCTTTCGATATTTTTCTGTCACGTACCGGACGGAAGGCGTCCTCTCCTTTCGCTTCTTCCCGCTCTCTTCTTTGCTGAAGTTCTGCATCGCTGATCTTCAGATTAATGCTGCGGCTGGGGATGTCAATCTCAATGATGTCGCCGTCACGCACCAGGCCAATATTGCCTCCCGCAGCCGCCTCGGGTGAGATATGGCCGATGGAAAGGCCCGATGTGCCGCCCGAAAAGCGTCCGTCGGTGATCAGGGCACACGCGGCCCCAAGATGTTTCGCTTTGATGTAGGAGGTGGGATAAAGCATCTCCTGCATACCGGGGCCTCCTTTGGGTCCCTCGTACACGATCACCACCACATCGCCGGCCACCACCTTTCCGTTCAATATGCCCGCACAGGCATCGTCCTGCGACTGGAATACCTTGGCGCTGCCGCTAAATCTCCAGATGCTTTCGTCCACGCCGGCGGTCTTCACCACACAACCGTTGAGGGCAATGTTTCCTTTCAGGATGGCCAGTCCGCCGTCTTTCGTATAAGCATGTTCCACGTCACGGATACAGCCTCCTTCACGGTCGGCATCCAGCGTTTTGAACCGTGCATCCTGCGACCCCATCACCAGGTTGTAGCGGTTTCCGGGTGCAGAGGTATAGATATTCTTTGCCTCTTCGGAAGGCTCGGCTTTGGTGATGTCGTATTTTTCAATGGCTTCCGCCAGGGTAAGCCCGTCCGCACGACAGACCGAGGTGTCCACCAGCCCTGCCTTGGCCAGCTCACCCAGGATCCCCATGATGCCGCCCGCACGGTTCACATCCTGGATGTGATATTTTTTTGAGTTGGGCGCCACCTTGCAGATGCAGGGTACACGCCGCGACAAGGCATCGATGTCTTCCAGATGGAAATCGATCTCCCCCTCCCGGGCTATGGCCAGCGTGTGGAGGATGGTATTGGTGGAGCCTCCCATGGCAATATCGAGCGTCATGGCATTCAGAAATGCCTCACGCGTGGCAATATTGCGCGGGAGCACCGACTCATCGCCCTCAAAGTAATAACGTGTTGCATTTTCCACAATCTGCTTTGCCGCCTTCACAAACAGCTGCTTGCGGTTCACGTGGGTAGCCAGGATGGTTCCGTTGCCCGGGAGCGCCAATCCGATTGCCTCGTTCAGGCAGTTCATCGAGTTGGCGGTGAACATGCCCGAGCAGGAGCCACAAGTGGGACAGGCCGACACTTCCAGTTGGGCCACCCGTTCGTCTGATACATTTTCATCGGCCGACTCAATCATGGCATCAATCAGGTCGATCTGCTCCTCACCTATCTTTCCGGCCTCCATGGGTCCCCCCGATACGAAGATGGCAGGGATGTTGAGCCGCATGGCGGCCATCAGCATGCCGGGCGTGATCTTGTCGCAGTTGCTGATACAGACCAGGGCATCGGCTTTGTGCGCATTCACCATATACTCTATCGAGTCGGCAATCATGTCGCGGGAAGGCAGTGAGTACAACATCCCGTCGTGCCCCATCGCGATGCCGTCGTCCACGGCAATGGTGTTGAACTCCGCGGCAAAGCAACCCAGCTTCTCCACCTCTTTTTTTACCAGTTGTCCGATGTCGTGCAGATGCACATGGCCCGGCACAAATTGTGTAAAGGAGTTGGCAATGGCAATGATGGGCTTGCCCATCTGCTCGCGGGTCATCCCGTTAGCATGCCAGAGCGCGCGGGCCCCCGCCATCAGCCGGCCCTGCGTGCTGGTCGCGCTGCGCAGGTTCTCCTTCTTTCCCGACGAGGCTCTGTATTTGTCTTCTCTATTGCTCATCTTGAACGTTTGTAAGTTTATCCGTTTATGTGTTTAAACGATTTGATGTTTCGATGTTTATTCGTTACCAACAAGCTAATTGTCAACTACCGAGTGTTCAACAAACTCCCTGATCCAGCTTCCCACCTCGCTGGTACGATAGCTTTTGCCGCCGCTGGCAATATCTTCGGTCACGACACCCGCTTCGAGGCTGGCGTTCACCGCTTTGCGGATCAATGCACCTTCGGCCTGCAGATTAAATCCATACTCAAACATCAGGGCGGCAGAAAGGATCATGGCCACAGGATTGGCAACATCTTTGCCTGCAGCCTGCGGATATGACCCGTGGATGGGTTCAAACAGCGATGTGTGCACACCCATGGAGGCTGAGGGGAGAAGTCCCAGTGAGCCGGTAATCACCGATGCCTCGTCGGTGAGAATATCGCCAAACAGGTTCTCGGTCACCAGCACATCGAAACTTTTGGGCCACTGGATAATGCGCATGGCGGCATTGTCCACAAAAAGATAGTCGGTCTCGATACCGGGATACTGCGGAGCGATCTCCTGCGCCACCTGACGCCACAGGCGCGAGGTAGCCAGCACGTTTGCCTTATCCACCACCGTCACCTTTTTGCGTCGCTGTCCTGCAAACTTATACGCCAGGTGAAGCACACGCTCCACCTCCTCGCGGGTATAGATACAGGTATCGTAGGCTGTATCTCCATCTTCGCTTCTGCCCTGGGGTCGACCGAAATAAAGGCCTCCGGTAAGCTCGCGGATGCATACAAAATCGGCCCCTTCAACCAGGTCGGCACGAAGTGGCGACTTGTGGATGAGAGAGGGAAAAGTCATCACGGGACGGATATTCCCATAGAGTCCCAGCTGCTTGCGCATGCGCAGCAAACCCTGCTCGGGACGTACCTTTGCATTGGGGTCGTTATCATATTTGGGATCACCGATGGCGCCAAACAACACCGCATCGCTCTGCATACAGAGCGTATGCGTTTCGGCCGGATAAGGATCGCCTGTGGCATCAATGGCACAAGCACCCACAATTCCTTCCTGATAGGATAGTGTATGTCCAAACTTTGTGCACACGGCCTGCGTTACCTCCAACGCCTGTTTCATAATCTCCGGGCCTATTCCGTCACCCGCCAGTACTGCTATTTTCAATTCCATGCCAATATATATCTTTCTTGTTCGTTTTTTGTTCTACTTTTACTGCGATTGCTGAATTTAGGGTAACGGCAAATAATTCATGTTGGGAATATTTCCGCTCTCCAGCATATTCAACATCTTCATGGTAGCCTTGATGGCCGCCACTGTCTGGTCTATATCCAGCGCCCGTGTCTTGAAGACTTTGCCTTCAAACTTCCAGGTAATCACCGTCTGCACGTAGGCATTGGTCTTTCCGCCGGGAGGTATCACCACCTCATAATCAATCAGCTCCGGCACCGGTTTGTTGAGGCTCCGGTATATCTTGAACATCGCCTTCGAGAAGGCGTGGTACTGGCCTTCACCGGCTGCTGTCTGCTGATACACCTCCCCTTTTATGGACAACTTTACGGTTGCCGTAGGCCGTAGCCCGTCGGTGAGCGTTAGCGAATAGTTGAGCATCTGTATATCTTTGTTGTCGAGGCCGTTTTTCAGCACATCCGACACAATGTAGGGCAATTCGTCGAGATTCACAATCTCTTTCCTGTCGCCCAGCTCAATGATGCGGGCTGTAACTTTGCGCGTGGACTCCTCATCCAGCTCAATGCCCAGTGCTTCCAGATTTTTAATAATGTTGGAGCGACCGGCATTCTTACCCAATGCGTATTCCCGGTAGCGGCCAAAGCGCTCGGGCATCAGGTTGCTGAAGTAGAGATTTTTCTTTTTGTCGCCGTCCGCATGTATACCGGCAACCTGGGTAAACACATTGTCGCCGATGATCGGTTTGTTGCCCGGGATACGCACGCCCGAATAGCTCTCCACCACCTTGCTCACATTGTAAAGCTTACTCTCGTCCACGTTGGTCTGCAAGCCCATGTGATCGTGAATAAGCGCGATCACGCTTGTCAGCGGCGCATTGCCGGCGCGCTCTCCCAGTCCGTTCACGGTTACGTGAACTCCCTGCACTCCGGCCTTGATTGCTTCAAATACGTTGGCCACCGCCAGGTCGTAATCGTTGTGGGCATGAAAATCAAAGTGCAGCGAAGGATAGCGTGCAATCATCTCTCCACAGAACTGACGTGTCTCGTCGGGATTGAGCACCCCCAATGTATCGGGAAGCATAAACCGGGTCACCGGCTCCTCCTTCAACCCATCCATCATTTGGAATACATACTCTTTGGAGTCGCGCATGCCGTTGGACCAGTCCTCCAGGTAAAGATTCACCCTCAGCCCCATGGCGCGGGCAGAAGCAATGCAGTTCTTCACATCCTGCAGGTGCTCGCTTGCCGTCTTGCGCAGCTGATAGGTGCAATGTTTCAACGAGCCTTTGCTAAGCAGGTTCACCACCTTGCATCCCGCATTGGCAATCCACTCAAGGGAGGTGGTTCCGTCCACAAAGCCCAGTACCTCCAGACGGTCTATGTAACCGTGTGTCTTTGCCCATTGGGCAATCTTCTGTACCGACTGGTATTCTCCCTCCGATACCCGGGCCGAGGCAATCTCCACCCTGTCCACGTTCAGCTCCTCCAGCAAAAGGCTCACCACGCTCACTTTCTCCTGAGCGCCAAACGATACGCCCGAAGTCTGTTCTCCGTCGCGCAGCGTGGTATCCATGATCTCTATTTTTCTTACTTCTCCCACAACGGTCTCCATTATTATGCTGTTATATCAATGTGCGGATATGCCGGCTATCTTCTAAAAACACTCAATAAGCAAAGGGTCGCTGCTGTTCGTATGTTTCAATTTTATCTTTGTTGGAAAGGAGAAAATCGATATCGTCGAGTCCCTCCAGGAGGCAGCCCTTTTTGTAGGCGTTTATTTCGAACAATTCGCTTTTACCTGTATCGTTATTCACGATTGTCTGTTCTTTCAGGTCTACCGTGACGGTAGCCTGCGGGTTTTTGCCGGACGAGGCAAACAGCTCACTCAGAAATGCTTCGCTCACCACCACCGGCAGGATGCCGTTGTTGAGGGCATTGTTGCGGAATATATCGGCAAAGAAGCTCGACACCACCACTTTAAACCCGTATCCGCCAATGGCCCAGGCGGCGTGCTCGCGACTGCTGCCGCTGCCGAAGTTCTTCCCTGCTACCAGCACCTGTCCGGCGTATGTGGGGTTGTTCAACACAAAATCGTTTTTGGGGTTGCCCTCCTTGTCGTAACGCCAGTCGGCAAACAGATTGTCGCCGAATCCTTCGCGGGTTGTCGCTTTCAGAAAGCGGGCCGGGATGATCTGGTCGGTATCCACGTTTTCAATGGGAAGGGGTACATATGTGGATGTAATTGTCTGAAACTTTTCCATATTTTTCTTTTTTTTGAATGTCAGCAAGTTTTCTCTGTACGTTTCCTGCTGATTGTTCGAATCCGAACTCTTTTACCTTGGCTCTTGAATTTTGAATCCTGAAAACAACACATCAGGGTTTTGTGATTTTACCATGTATCGCTGCCGCAGCGGCCACGAGCGGGCCGGCCAGGATGGTACGGGCTCCCGGCCCCTGCCGTCCTTCGAAGTTACGGTTCGAGGTAGAAACAGCATACTTCCCCGCGGGTACTTTGTCGTCGTTCATGGCCAGGCAGGCAGAGCAACCCGGCTGACGGAGTTCAAACCCGGCCTCGTTCAGAATTTTGTCCAGCCCTTCCTCCTCAATCTGCTTGCGCACCTTCCAGCTACCCGGCACCAGCCAGGCCGTCACGTTGTCGGCTTTTTTCTTGCCCTTCACGTAGTCGGCGAACAGGCGGAAGTCCTCGATACGTCCGTTGGTACAGCTTCCCAGGAAGACATAGTCGATCTGTTTTCCTTCCAGCTTCTCGCCGGGCTCAAAGCCCATGTATTTCAGTGACTTCTCAAAAGATATTTTGCCGGCCTCGTCAATCTCGTCCAACGTGGGAATGGT
>NZ_DCEN01000034.1:7541-52378 GCF_002316955.1 Proteiniphilum sp. UBA1028 | reverse complement strand
AGCACCCTCATCGGTCTTCAACGTATTCCAGTAGGCCATTGCTTCCTCCCACTTCTCTCCCTGGGGAGCAAATTCACGTCCTCTCAAATAGTGGAACGTGGTCTCGTCGGGAGCGACCAATCCACCCCGCGCGCCCATCTCAATGCTCAGGTTGCAGAGTGTCATCCGCTCTTCCATGGTCAGGTTGCGCACCGCCTCCCCGGCATATTCCACAAAATATCCGGTAGCACCTCCCGTGGTCAGTTGAGAGATCATGTACAACGCCATATCCTTGGCACTCACACGGTCGTTCAGTGTGCCCTCAAAATTGATGCGCATGGTTTTGGGCCGTGTCTGCAGGATGCATTGCGAAGCCAGCACCATCTCCACCTCGCTGGTACCAATACCGAAGGCTATCGCTCCGAAAGCACCGTGAGTAGAGGTATGGCTGTCCCCGCAGACAATGGTCATCCCCGGCTGTGTATAGCCATTTTCCGGCCCTATCACGTGTACGATGCCATTTTTGGGGTTGTTAAGCCCATAGTACGTAAGTCCAAACTCCTCCGCATTTTTTGCCAGGGTATCTACCTGAAAACGGGATACCTGGTCGCGAATGGGGCGGTCCTGCCCCATGGTGGGGATATTATGGTCGGCCGTGAGCGTGGTCTGCGCAGGGCGAAACACCTTCAGCCCCCGGGCACGTAGTCCCGCAAAGGCCTGCGGGCTGGTCACCTCGTGACACAAATGCCGGTCTATGTATAGTTGGGTGGGACCGTCCTGCACGGTGGTAACCACGTGGGCATCCCAGATTTTATCAAAAAGCGTCTTCATATAAGTAATATTATTGTTGTCTGATGTTTTGGTTCTTATCTCTTCGTTCTTGTGTTTTGTACTTTGCGTTTTGCCTCTCTCCTTATTCCACAAATTTATTCACAGCATCAATGAATGCTTCCACGGAAGCCGCCACAATGTCGGTGTTGGCCGCGAAGCCGTAATACAGCATATCGTTGTGTTCTACCTGCATATGCACTTTTCCCACGTCATCACTGCCGCGATCAATGGCCTGAATAAGGAACTCCTGAATTTTCACCTTTCTGCGGATAATATTTTTCACTGCCCTGATGGCTGCATCCACAGGGCCGTTGCCGGTGGCCGTAGCCTCAAAATGTTCGCCGGCAATATTCAGGCCGATGCTGGCCACATCGCGTACACCGATGCCGCAGACTACCTGGAGGTAGTCCACCTTGATCCGATGCAGGCGTGCCTCCTTGCCCACAAGCATCAGGATATCGTCGTCGTTCACGTTTTTCTTTTTATCGGCCAGCTCCAGAAACTGCAGATATACCTTATCCAGCTCTTCCGCCTCAAGCTTTACTCCCAGCAGCGACAGCCTGTTTTTCAGCGCGGCACGGCCACTGCGGGCAGTCAGCACGATTGCGTTGTCGTCGATGCCCACATCTTTTGGGTCGATGATCTCGTAAGTCTCCACATTTTTGAGTACTCCGTCCTGGTGAATCCCGGAGGAGTGGGCAAACGCATTGCGCCCTACAATTGCCTTGTTGGGCTGTACCGGCATGTTCATCAGGCTCGACACCATGCGGCTGGTCGAGTAGATTTGCTGCGTGTTGATGTTTGTATCGAAGCCCCGGTCCTTGTGGCTTTTGAGTGCCATCACCACCTCCTCAAGCGAGGTATTGCCGGCACGCTCGCCGATCCCGTTGACGGTCACCTCAATCTGTCGGGCACCGTTAAGTACTCCTGCAATGGTGTTGGCCGTAGCCATACCCAGATCCTGGTGACAGTGTGTGGCAAGAATGGCATTCTTCAGATCCACATTCTCGGTCAGGTATTTTATTTTGGCTCCAAATTCATCCGGGAAACAGTATCCCGTGGTATCGGGAATATTGACCACCGTCGCACCGGCGTTGACCACAGCCTGCACCACACGGGCAAGATATTCGTTGTCGGTACGGCCCGCATCTTCGGCATAAAACTCCACGTCGTCCACAAAACGACGGGCATATTTTACTGCCTTCACGGCCCGCTCAATGATCTCCTCGCGAGTGGAATTAAACTTGTGCCTGATGTGAAAATCGGATGTACCGATGCCAGTGTGAATCCGTTTGCGCTTCGCATACTGCAGTGCTTCGGCGGCTACTTCGATATCTTTCTCCACGGCACGCGTAAGGGCGCAGATGGTGGGCCAGGTAACTGCCTTGGATATTTCCACGACCGATTTAAAATCACCCGGGCTCGACACCGGAAAGCCGGCTTCAATCACATCCACCCCCAGCAGCTCCAGTGCCTGTGCAATCTGAATCTTCTCAATGGTATTCAGCTGGCATCCGGGCACCTGCTCGCCATCTCTCAACGTGGTATCAAAAACATAAATACGCTCCATGATAAACCTAAATTATCTTCGTTTCAACATAAAAGAAAAAAACCCTCCTCACGCGGGTGAGAAAGGTCATCGATATTTTGTTTGCATTAATACTGATTGGATACGCCAGTCTCACCCTCCGAAGTTCTCCAGAAGTAGAATAGAAATGACTAGAATATCTTTTTGATAATGCATGACAATCAATAAAAAACTGTTTAATGGTTGCAAAGTAACAGCAAAAAAAATTACCGGCAAAATATTTTTCTGTTTTTCTTCAAAAATAACTTCAATTTACTTCTGTTTTGCGAAAAATATCTCCGATTCGAAACCAATCAGCCTTAAAAGCTGCAATCTCCCGCCGTGATGATGTTTTTGAAGAACCCCTGCAAAGATAAACAACAAGAATGGCCTGAAATTGTTCGGGAGATGTTATTTTTGTGGAATGTTTATGTATTGCAGCGAAATAAAAGAAAAGATGAACCGGGCAGGACAAGGCAGAGAAGCCTTTCTGTTCGGCATTGACTTTGAGATGGAGAGAGGATTTTTCCTGGCAAAACCATTGGCACAGCAGACCGTCCTGTTTGAAATAGGCAACGTGGGCAATATGCCACAGCTACCGGAAAAGATACCTTCCTACCACTTTAAAGCCTTCCCGGAAGCATATCACATCTATCAGCAGCGGTTTGAGACCGTGATAAATGGCCTGAAACGGGGCGACTCCTACCTCACGAACCTCACCATCCGGACACCGGTCAGCAGTTCACTCTCGCTGCAGCAGATCTTTCTGCATGCACGTGCACCCTATAAGCTCTTCCTGCCCGGCAAATTTGTATGCTTTTCACCCGAATGTTTTGTACAGATGGAGGCAGGAAAGGTTGTCACCTTTCCCATGAAAGGTACCATCGACGCCCGACTGCCCAATGCCCGCCAGGTTATTCTGAACGACCGGAAGGAAACCGCGGAACATAACACCATCGTGGACCTGCTGCGTAACGACCTGAGCCGCATAGCATCGCAGGTAAAGGTAAACCGTTTCAGATATATCGACAAGCTCCTTACCCACAAAGGTCCAATATTACAGGTAAGTTCCGAGATTGAGGGTGTCCTGCCGGACGATTATATGGAGCAGCTGGGCACCTTGTTTTTCAGGCTGCTTCCTGCCGGCTCGGTATCGGGAGCACCCAAGCCGGCCACAATAGCACTCATCCGTCGTGCTGAAAAGGCACCCCGCGGATTCTATTCCGGCATCGGTGGCTATTTCGACGGGAAGCGACTGGAATCGTTTGTGCTGATCCGCTTCATCGAACAGGACGAATCGGGACTTTATTTCCGCAGCGGCGGCGGCATCACCGCACAGAGCGACTGCCGGAAGGAGTACAACGAAGCGATCCAAAAAATCTATTTACCCTTTTAATCCTCAAACATATGTTTCTGGAAACCATCTGCATAGATCACGGCAGGCTACTCAATGTAGCGGCACACCTCAACCGCATGAAACTGACTGCGGCCGCTTTTGCATTTCACGCTCCTGCTCTCCCCGATCTGCTCAAACTCCTTCCCCTGGACCAGTACAATACGAAGGTGAAGTGCCGCATCCTCTACAGGGAAACCCTACACGATATCACCTTCGAAAAATATCGTCCCCAAAAAATTCTATCGCTGAAGCTGATCGAGGCATCACCCGATTATGGATATAAGTACGCAGGAAGAGAGGAACTCACCGGGCTGTTGGCACAGAAAGGTGATGCGGACGAGGTCCTCATTACCCGCAATGGCCTCATCACGGACACCTCCTTCAGCAACGTGGTTTTCCGGCAGGGAGAGCAGTATTTCACTCCGGACAGCTGGCTGCTCAATGGCACCAAACGGCAAAAGCTGCTCCGGGAAGGCAGGATAACCGAAAAAAGAATTACCCGGGAGACATTGCACGAATACCAGTCTCTCTTTCTCATCAACGCCATGCTCGATGTGGAAGATGCCGCTTCGATACCCGTGAGCAACATTACCCCATAGTTTCTCAACGGACAAAACGTACACCGTGAGTCAGACACGCTGCACACGAAACACAAACTTGTGCCGAATACATGACATGCAGGACAAACAAGCCTGCAGCATAAAAAAACGGCCCTCCCGCAAGGAGAGTACCGTCTGATTTACCAACTGCCGCAGCTGTGACCTTACAGCAAAAAGCAGGTAGAAAAATGTCAATTAGCCGAAATCGTCGAACATGATCATCTCCGGCGGTACACCCAGGCTGTCGAGCATGCGCTTTGCAGCATTGGCCATCGGTCCGGGACCACACATGTAGTACTCGATATCCTCGGGAGCCTCATGATCTTTCAGATAGGTATCGTAGATCACCTGATGCACAAAACCCGGTGTATATTTCACGCCGGCCGCATCGGCAGCCGGATCGGGACGGTCGAGCGCCAGACGGAAAGAGAAGTTGGGGAACTCCCGTTCGAGCTCGTAGAAATCTTCCAGATAGAAAGCCTCCACCAAGGCTCTGGCACCATAGAAGTAAGTCATCTTCCGATCCCTGGTCTTCAATGTCTTGGTCATGTGCATGATCTGCGAGCGCAGCGGAGCCATCCCCGCGCCTCCACCAATCCAGAGCATCTCTCTCTTGCTGTTGAGCACAGGATGGAAATCGCCATAGGGGCCCGACATCATCACTTTGTCGCCTGGCTTCAGGTTGAAGATGTACGAAGATACAATCCCGGGGTTTACGTTCATCCACCCCCCTTTTGCTTTATCGAATGGTGGCGTGGCCACGCGCACATTCAGGGTGATGATGTTTCCTTCTGCAGGATAGTTCGCCATTGAATAGGCACGGACAGTGTCCTCCTCATTTTTGGCAGTCAGATCCCACATTTTAAACTTATCCCAATCTCCTTTATATTTATCTTCGATGTGAAAATCCGAGTAACGGACAGCATCGTATTTGGGGACTCTGATCTGGCTGTAGGAGCCCGGTTTGAAGTCGAGCTTCTCCCCTTCGGGCAGTTTGACCACGAACTCCTTGATAAACGACGCCACATTTTTGTTCGAGATGACTTCACACTCCCACTCCTTGATACCAAAGATCTCGTCGGGAACAACAATCGACATGTTGTCTTTCACTTTCACCTGACAGCTTAAGCGCCAGTTATTGAGTTGCTCCTTCCGGCTGAAGTGGCCTTTCTCGGTCGGCAGTATCTCACCACCGCCCTCCTCCACGCGGCAACGGCACTGGCCGCATGTTCCGCCGCCTCCACAAGCGGAAGAAAGATAGATATCCTTCATCTGAAGCGAGTTTAACAGGGTGTTCCCCATCGGCACGCTCAGCTCTTTCTCGTTGTTTACGGTGATTTTTACATTGCCTGACGGCATAAGTTTGGCCTTGGCGATAAGAATAACGACAACCAGGATAAGGATGATCAGCAAGAATACAACAACACTTGTCCATATCGTTAGTCCGCCCGCATTTAATAATACACTCATACTTATGTATTTAATTTATTTGTAACCGATGTTAATGTCTGTGTGTGGGGTTAAATGTTGATTCCGGAAAAACTCATAAACCCGATGGCCATCAATGCCGTGATGATAAAGGTAATTCCCAACCCTTTCAATGGCTTTGGCACATGAGAATATTCCAGTTTCTCCCGGATGGCAGCCATCCCAACAATGGCCAGCAGCCAGCCGATGCCCGATCCAAAGCTATAGGCGGTGGCCATGCCAATGTTGGCAAATTCGCGCTGTTGCATAAACAGGGATCCTCCCAGGATAGCACAGTTTACCGCAATGAGCGGCAAAAAGATACCCAACGAGGAGTAGAGGGCGGGAGTGAATCGTTCAACAATCATCTCCACCAGCTGCACAAAAGAGGCAATCACCGCAATAAAGATAAGCAAACTAAAAACGCTCAGGTCTACTGCTGCAAACTCTTCGCCTAGCCACTCCAGGGCTCCCGCTTTGAGTACATAGTTTTCGAGTAAATAATTGATGGGTAATGTCAGCACCAGCACGAAAGTAACTGCAATACCGAGTCCCAATGCTGTTTTCACGTTCTTCGACACCGCCAGGAAGGAACACATCCCCAGGAAGTAAGCGAAAATCATGTTATCGACGAAGATCGACCGTACAATTAAACTAATTGCATCCATATATCTTTACTATTTTTTCGATTATTAATTGGTTTCCTCCTGCAGCTCCTTGTTGTTCGCCCGGTGAATCCAGATGATACATGCCACCAACAGGATGGCCATGGGTGCGAGCATCATGAGTCCGTTATTTTCATAGCCGGCATCGTAGAACGCCTGCGGAATCACCTGATGTCCCATCAGCGTACCCGAACCCAACAACTCACGGAAGAATCCTACCACTATTAAAATCCAGCCATAGCCCAGTCCGTTGCCTATCCCGTCGAGGAAAGAAGGCCAGGGGCCGTTACCCAGTGCAAAAGCTTCGAGTCGTCCCATCAAAATACAGTTGGTGACTATCAGGCCCACAAATACCGAGAGTTGTTTGTTCACATCGTAGGCGAAAGCTTTCAGCACCTCACTCACAATGGTAACCAGAGCTGCCGCAACCACAAGCTGCACAATGATGCGAATGCGGTTGGGTATAGTCTTGCGCAGCAGCGATATGATCACGTTGGCAAAAGCCACGACAATAGTTACGGAGATAGCCATCACCAGTGAGGGTTCCAGCTTGGAGGTTACCGCCAGTGCCGAGCAGATACCCAGTACCTGCACAATAACGGGGTTGTTTTTATTCAGCGGGCCCAACAAAACCGCTTTTGTTTTACTTGATAAAGCCATTTTCTTACTGTTTTATATCGTCTGTCCCTATTGGGCAGCCTGCAAGTTCATCAAAAAACTCTTGTATTCACCCACGCTTTGAAGCAGCATCTTGTCTACACCCTGACTGGTGATGGTTCCCCCCGAGATGCCGTCCACGTAATCACGGTTGGCGACCGATTTGCCAGGCTTCACCACGGCAATCGACCTGAACTCACCTTCTTTAAAGAGCTCCTTGCCGGTGAACTGGTTCCGGAACGCGAGTGTTACAATTTCTGCACCCAATCCGGGTGTTTCACCGGCATGGCCAAACTCGGATCCGTAGATGGTGCTGCCATCAGCTTCAACGGCCAGGTAGCCCCAGATAGCCCCCCAAAGGCCCGTCCCCCTCATGGGTATGATGTATACGGGTGCTCCCGCAACTTCTGCTTCGTATACCGGCAGGCCCTGCGCTCCTTCGCTGCCCAGCTCTGTAGAAAAGGCAGGATCGTTGGGCGTGATTCCCTCGGTACCCTCCACCTTGTTTCCGTGGCTGTCGATAAGGTAGGCATTTTTCACCAACTCATCGTACTTTGCTTCCGCTTCGGCAGCCTTTGCGTTGATATTGAGCGAACGCAAAATCTGCTGCATTTTGTCAATATTCACGTTGGTCGTCTGCTTCTCGTTCAGCACCTGATGCGTGAATGCGAGCCCCAGCGCCACGAGAATCACCATTACCGCAGCATATATAATTGTGTATCCACTATTTTCTCTGTTCATAGCTATCCTCCTTTATTGTTGTTGTCCCGTTTTTGCTACGGCAGCCCTTTTCATACGTCGTTTGATGTTGCCGTCAATCACATAGAAGTCGATAAGCGGTGCAAACGCGTTCATAAACAGGATGGCAAGCATCATGCCTTCGGGATAACCCGGGTTGAACACGCGGATGGTAATCGCCAGCATCCCGATCAGGAAGCCATAGATCCATTTCCCCTTCTCCGTTCGGGCCGACGTGACCGGGTCTGTAGCCATGAACACGGCGCCAAAAGCAAAGCCGCCCAACAGGAAATGATAATGTACCGGCATCTCCATGATCGCATTCTGAGCGAAGAGATTCACCAGCAACACCGACACAAGTCCGCCCAGGAATACCGAGAGCATGGTTTTCCAACTCCCCACGCCGGTAGCAATCAGCAGCAGGGCACCCAACAGGATGGCAAAGGTGGAAACCTCACCTACGGAACCGGGAATAAATCCGAAGAACATATCACTGATGCTCAAAGGCTGACCGGTGATGCCCTGAAAGGTGAATTCGCCGAAGCTGGCCGCATCGGTGGTGGCAATCTGTCCCAGCGGCGTAGCGCCCGAGTAGGCGTCTATCACGGTTCCCTTGCCCATGCCAAAGGTGTCGGCAGTACGCACCCATACCTGGTCGCCCGACATCTTCGAGGGATAGGAGAAAAACAGGAAAGCACGCGTGATCAACGCCACATTGAATATATTATATCCCGTACCGCCAAAGACCTCTTTAGCAAAGATTACTGCGAAGGCAGTGGCTACGGCAATCATCCACAACGGGGTGTCCACCGGAACAATCATCGGAATAAGAATCCCCGTCACCAGAAATCCTTCGGCCACCTCTTCCTTTCTTACCTGGGCAATGGCAAACTCAATGCCCAGCCCCACCACGTAGGAGACCACAATCTGAGGCAGCACAGCCAGGAATCCGTAAATAAATTTCGTTAGGAGGGAAGCCTCCAGTCCCAAGGACATATAATGTTGCAGCCCCACATTGTACATGCCCACCAGGAGGGCGGGCAACAGGGCGATGATCACAACGATCATCGTGCGTTTCGAGTCGCGTGCATCGTGAATATGCACTCCCGATCTCGATGTAGTGTTGGGCACGAAAAGGAATGTCTCAAATGCATCGTACGTTGAATAAAGCCAATGCAGTTTACCGCCTTCCTCGAAATTCGGTTTTATCTTATCAAGATACTTTCTTAACGCTTTCAAAGTGCTATGTTTTAGTAGTTATTATTCAATTATACCGTTGCACCGCTTATTCCATCTCCTTGCGCAGCAAATCCAGCCCGGCGCGTACGATACGTTGCAGCTCCAGCTTCGAAGTATCCACAAACTCGCACAGTGCGAAATCTTCGGGGGCCACTTCATAAATACCCAGCTGCTCCATCTTGTCAATATTAAATGCGATGATGGCTTTGATCAGCTGCTCAGGATAGATATCCATGGGGAAAACCTTGTCGTACTCGTTGGAGACGATGATGGCCCTGGGCCCTCCCATGAGGCGGGCGTCGAGACGGTAATTTTTACGGTGAGAGAAATATGTGGCACCGGCACTGTAACGTTTTGGCGAGAAGGAAGCCCATCCAAAAGCCTCGTGCACGTCGTCCCCTTCGGGAATCACTGTCACCTGCGAGTCGTAGGCCCGCAGCTCCCCATTCGCATCAATCTTCCTTCCTGTGAGCGGGTTTCCGCTGATAAAGCGCAGCGAGATTCCTTCGGTCACGTTCTGTGCAAAGATCGATTTCAGTTCCGTACCGATCACCATATTGTAGTAGCCCGTCTGCTTCACTTCCGAACCGGTGAGTGCCACAGTGCGGGTAAGATCAACGACCCCCTTGTTGAAGAGGCGGCCGATGATGGCTACATCCGGGGCATTGAGCGTCCACACCACCTCTCCCCGGTTCACCGGCTTGATGTGATTGATTTGCACACCCACATTTCCGGCGGGATGTGGCCCTTCGAATTCGGTGATGACCACATTCTTTGCTTCACGCAAACCGTTGAACGAGGTTTTGTTGCTGACAGAGAGGTATACCTTCCCGGGAGTGAGCTTTGCCAGAGCATCAAGCCCAGCCTGGAAGTCGGCCTCCTTCTCCTTCAACAGAAAGTCGTACGAGGGAGCCAGCGGCGCAGAATCGAAGCCGGTCACAAAAATATCGCGGGGTTCTTTATCCGGGAGAGCCACCACATCGTAAGGGCGCTGTTTAATCAGAAACCAGATGCCGGCATCGAGGATTGTTCTTTTCACCTCCTCACCGGAAAGCGAAGCCACTTCCTTTGCTCCAAAGTCTTCGTACTGAGTGCTATCGTCGGCCTTTACAACAATGTGAAGGATACGCCTTTTCTCCCCTCTTTCAATGGCGGTCACCACACCGCTCACGGGCGAAGCAAAGCGCATGTCGGGATGATTCTTCTCGTAGAACAGCGCTGTACCGGCCTTTACGGTATCGTCCACCCTGACGGCTAACTTGGGTGTAATGCCATGAAAATCTTCCGGACAAATGCGTACAAATTCACTCTTTACCGTACCTCTGACGGTCTCTTCTGCGGTACCGAGCAACGGAATTTGCAAGCCTTTCTTAATTTTTATTCGATTAGCCATATAGTTATTATAAATTACCTTTCTTGTAATCTTTTTTATTGAACCTGTTATAAATTAAAAGGTTTCACACAAGTGCGATGTACATAGAGGATATAGTCTTTTAAAAGCGCAAAGATACGTTATTTGCAGCCAATAAAAGAAAATTTTCCGGAAAATAAAGAAAAAATTCCTCAATGGAATGCCGGTGTCTTTTCCCGGGTTATGCAATTTATTTTTCCACGATTCCGGCCATTTCAGGGTCAATCATGATCCGCCCGCAATATTCACAGACAATGATCTTTTTGCCCAGCTTGATGTCCATCTGTTTCTGGGGAGGAATTTTGTTGAAGCATCCCCCGCAGGCACCCCGTTGAATGGGCACCACGCCAAGGCCGTTGCGGGCATTCTTGCGAATACGTTTGAAGGCAGCCAGGAGACGGGGCTCAATGGTATTCTCCGTTTTTTTTGCTTTCTCTCGAATTTTCTCTTCCTGTGCTTTTGTTTCCGAAACAATGTCGTCCAGCTCCTTTTTCTTCATCTCAAGGTCGGCTGTCTTATCCTTCAGCTGCTCGCCCGCAGCTTCAATCTGCTCTTTGATGGATGCGATCTCCTGCGAAAACTCCCGGATATGCTTTTCGGAAAGCTCAATTTCCAGTGTTTCAAATTCAATCTCCTTCGAAAGATGATCGTACTCCTTGCTGTTACGTACGTTGTCGAGCTGCTTGGTATATTTTTCGATCTTTGCCTTGCAGGTTTCTATCTTCCCTTTCTGCAGCTTGGTGTTCTCCTCCAACTGCTTCATTTCAAGCTGAAAATTATTGACACGTGTACCCAGGCCGGCGATCTCGTCGTCGAGATCCGACACCTCGAGCGGAAGCTCCCCGCGCAATGTTTTGATCCGGTCAATTTCCGACAGATACGATTGCAGTTTGAAGAGCGACTTTAGTTTATCCTCTACGGAGACTTCTTTTTCAACGGTTTTTTTTCTTGTTGCCATAATGGTTCGGTTTATGTAATGATGTAATTATTTCAGATCAGGTCGACGCCCATTTTGATCCCTGCACGCTCATCGTTGTTGACGAGGGTGAGTCGCGAAATCAGAAATCCCGGGCCTCGCATACGGGATTGAGCATACAATCGTTGTCGTCCGGAGTCATCCTAATAAAAAATGCAGTAATCAAACGACAACTCCGTCGTTTCATTACCACATTTCTCTGCAACTGCGGGAACAAGTCAGACCGCTTTCTTTCACAGATATTTCACGGGATTCGAGTCGAATGCCGATTTATGCAATGCAAAGGTAGAAAATTTTTTCGAAAGAAGATCGAAAAAAATATCTTTTGTGCAGATCTCCGACTCGTAATGGCCTACTACAGCGAGCAGTATACGCCCTTCCACGTCGTAGAAATCGTTGTACTTCGCCTCGCCCGTCACAAAGGCATCGGCGCCATATGCCACGGCACCGGGGATCAAAAATGATCCTGCCCCACCGCACAGGGCCACATCGCGGATCTCCTTACCATGCATCTTTGAGTGACGAATGGCAGGCAGATTAAAAATGTCTTTCAACAGATAGAGAAATTCCTGCTCCGGCATCGGCTCCGGCAGCACCCCCACCACCCCGCTGCCGCTCTGCGGCCATGTGTTGGCGATCGGGTACAGATCGTATACCGGCTCTTCATACGGATGCACAGCCAGCAGCGCCCGCAGTACCTCTTCCTTCTTCATGAGAGGGATCACGGTCTCTATTCTTACCTCCGGCTCCACATGCAAAGCATTGATCTCTCCAACATGCGGACGGGCACCTTGCCGCGCACGGAAAGTGCCTTCGCCTGTCAGATTATAACTGCAGCTGTCATAATTACCAATATGTCCGGCGCCGGCATTGAACAGCGCATTTCGCACACTATCGGCATGGTGCAAGGGTACCGTGGTAACAAACTTCAACAGGGCATTCTCCTTCGGCTGAAGGATCTTCACGTTCTGCAGCTCCAGCATTTCTGCCAGCTTGTAGTTGACGCCCCCCGGTGCGTTATCCAGGTTGGTATGCGCAGCGTAAATCACGAGATCGTTTTTGATGGCTTGCATTATGCACCGTTCTATGTAGTTCCTTCCTGTCAACGACTTAAAAGGCCTGAAGGCTAAGGGGTGATGGGTGATGATGAGGTTGCACCCCAACGCGAGGGCCTCGTCGATCACGTTCTCGGTCACGTCTATCGCCAGGAGGACGCCCGTCACTTCCCTTCCGGAATCGCCCACCTGTAGCCCGCTATTGTCAAAATCCTCCTGCAATGGCAGGGGGGCAAGTTGTTCAATAACCTGAAGAATTTCTTTGATGCGCATATCAGCTGCTTTAGTAATTGTACAAATATAGGGATTTTTGTAAATTTGCAGTCACCAAAACGTAAAATCATCATTCCGGTATGCAAAAAAAGATTATCCTCCTGCTGTTATGCATCGCAGCCGTCACCCTTCTCCCGGCACAGCGCACAAAACGACCCGTCACCATCAATTTGTTCCCGGAAATGCCCGTTTGTTTTAATCCCGCGGAATATCCAAATGGCGTCGTAGAAAAAGAGGGCATGATCTATCTTGGAAACGGGCGGATTGTGCTGAAAAAGATACAACTTCCCAAATTCACAAAATACACCGGGGCTTCGCTCACCCTATCGCTGGTTTCAAACGGCGATCCCTGGGACAAATCGGGATCCTGCTTCGTGATTCCGGCCTCCGCCGGGACGACCATGCTGGATATAGCCGCCGGACGTGCCGCCTACCCCCGGCAAGACAGTGGACGCTACGAGCAGCTTGCCGGTATTGTACAAGGAGAAAATTACCGGCCCGCGATAGAGTTGATGCGGTTTATGACTCCGTTTGGCGTAGGCCATTTCAGTAGCGACGATGATTCCGTATCGGCACGCCGCCGCCCGGTCTATGTAGATGGATGGGCCAAAGAGGTGACCTGGACACAGGACATCACCGATCTGCTTTCCCTTTTCGAAGAGGAGGCATACATAGGTATCTTCATTGACACATGGACCAAAGAGGGGTACAAGGTGGATGTGCAGCTTTCCTGGACTGAGAGCGCCCTTCCCTGCGACACGATGCCGAAGCTGCATGTGGAGCCGCTGATCAACACCAACTACTATATCGGCCAGAAGCATCCCGATATCTTCTCGCGGCAGGATGTCTCCATTCCTTTTACCATTCCGGAAAATGTTCGGAATGTACGTCTGAAATATATAGCCACGGGACATGGCGGCCATTCGGGAGGGGACGAGTTTCGTCCGCAAAAGAACATTCTTTCCGTCGACGGGGAGGTGGTGCTTGATTTTACACCGTGGCGTACCGACTGCGCCTCCTTCCGCAGGTTTAACCCCACCTCTGGCGTGTGGCTTCAGAAGCGAACACAGGCATTTATTGGCAAAGGAGGAAAACGGGAAGTCAAAGAGATCGAGGAGCCGCTGGCATCGTCCGACCTTTCGCGAAGCAACTGGTGTCCAGGCAGTGACGTAACACCCGAGGAGATCAACCTGCAGGGCATCACTCCCGGCAGCCATACACTCACCATCAGCATACCGGAGTCAACCCCCATCGACGAGAACAAGCTAAATCACTGGCTGGTATCCGCCTATCTGGTCTGGGAAGAGTAAAAACCACCCCATTGGATTCTTGGATCAGTCCGTATCCTTCAGGATCAGACGCAGCGAGTTGTTCTTCGTAAAATAGTTCCAGGCCCAGTTGATGAAGACAACCAGCTTGTTGCGGACACTCAGGATCAGCATCAGGTGAAGGAACATCCAGATAAACCAGGCAAAACGGCCTTTGAACTTTACAAAGGGCAGGTCCACCACCGCTTTATTCCGTCCAATGGTAGCCATCGTGCCCAGGTTACGGTACTCGTAGAGTTTCAGTTCCTGATATCCCTTCTCCATCCGCTGCAGGTTGCGCGCCAGGTTCTTTCCCTGTCCAATGGCCACATTGGCCAACTGTGGGTGACCCCTTGGATATTTTTCGGTCTCCATGTAGGCTACATCCCCAATCGCAAACACATTGCGCAGGCCATCCACCCGGTTGAAGCGGTCCACTTTGATTCTGCCCGTGCGCAGCCGGGCCTCTTCCGGAATGCCTTCAATGCTGTTGCCGGTCACGCCGGCCGACCAGATCACGTTCCGGCTATGAATGGTCTCCCCGTTATTCAGGGTGAGGAGTTCCCCGTCGTACTCCTTTACCAGAGTGTTTGTTTTTACGATTACTCCCATGGAGCGAAGCTGCCTCTCTGAGTAGTTCTGTGCGAAGCTGCTCATGGCCGAAAGGGTATGTTCCCCTCCTTCCAGCAGATAAACATGCACCTTGGAAGAATCAATATTGGGATAATCTTTCGGCAGCACCTCTTTCGTCATTTCAGCAAAAGCGCCGGCCAGCTCCACCCCGGTAGCGCCACCACCCACAATCACAATATTGTAGAGGCCTTCCTTCTCATCAGTATACAACAGTTTCTCAAAATTGTGAAGAATAAAATTTCGCACGTTGATGGACTGATAAGTCGATTTCAATCCCAGGGCATGCTTCTCGGTCTGCACATTTCCGTAGAAGTTGGTACGGGTACCGGTCGCAATCACCAGATAGTCGTAATGAAACTGCCCAATCGTGGTATCCACATACTTCTCTGCGTCATTTACCGACAACACCTGTGCCAGACGGATGCGCACATCCCTTCTTTTTTGAAATATTTTCCGGATGGGAAACGAGATGGTAGCCGGCTCAATCTGCGAAGCTGCCACCTGATAAAACAATGGAGGAAACTGATGGTGATTGATCTTGTCAATCACCATGATATCGAAGACTCCCTTTTTAAGATGCCTGATAAACTGCAATCCGCCAAAGCCACAACCTGCCACAACAATCTTTTTCATCCTGTTCTTACGCTATGATTCATCGAAACAAAGAGATGTATCCCGGCTCGTACAATGGGAGCTGCTCCCTTTTCACACCTCCGGGTACCCATGTTAGTATGATAAACATTTCCCAATGCGAAAAAGTTGCAAAAAAGCGAGGTTAAAAGAGGACTCAGAAAATAAATGCGTAGGACACTTTAACAAGGAAGTCATTCTGTGCCTTTGCCTGAACCAGTTCATGAACATAGCCACCAAAACGGAAAGTACCATCCTCCTCCTGCAGCGTTTTACCCTGCGACCATACCAGGTAGAGCACAGAACCGGGTTTGTATTCCCACCGGTATACCAAATTAGAGCGCAACTGCAAGAAGTGAAAATCAGGATTGTCGTACGAATAATCGTCTATCGGCGTATATCTCTCCGCAAACTTGTCCGCCTGCGGATGCGTCACCGTTTTAAAACCATAATAATCGCCCGAGAAAAGATAGGGCAGTGCATACCACTGCAACGACATATCAGGCGTGATGCCAAAGTTGATACGAATTGACATGGAAGCAATATGCTGATGGATGGACGAGAGAATGTACGCGGGATGATTGCCCTCCACGGTACGCACATACTGCTGATGATCGGTAGATTGCACATACTGCGGGTAAACCGACAGCAAGAGCCGGTTGTTCGGCTTATAGGAGAGGCCGAGCCCGCAGGAAACTGCGGCAGCCGAGTTTTCAAAACCTCTTCTGAAACTCATATCGTATTCGGCCTGAAACTTCTTCCTGTTGTCGGTTTCGATGGAAAACCAGCCATTCATCACACCCGGTGTGCGGATGGAAGGGCCGCCACGCAACAGGGTGGTCGAATTACCGTTGTAATTGATATTCAGCCCTCCTGCAACATCGTAGTAATTGTTGAACTGAATGTATGCAAACGACTCTGTGCCCAACCCTTTCGACATGCCGGAGAAATCCAAAATATGATAGGTAGATCCGTTAAACTCGTACTGGTTTACAAACCCTTTGGGGCGCCATTCCCTGTAGCCTGCCCAGACGCCATTCATGATCTGGTCGGCATTGTGCTTAAAGCCGATGTCGTTAAGCTCCAGTCCCGGGGAGCTCCAGCTCGAGAACAGCAGAAAATTGAAATGTCCCGATATCTTGCCTCCGTTAAAGGACCCCCCCATTCCGCTGAGCGTGGTGCGGGACGAGTCGAGCCGAAGGTGATCCGCATCGGGGCGCTGGTAATAGCGTGCCGAGGATTGCTGCAGGCGGGTTATCGCCTGCGGGGCTCCCTGCAGATGGCTGAAGAAGGCGCGTGCGGTGACGTAGTATGATTTCTTCCGCCAGTAACGGGTAAAATTGATTCCTCCCGTGTAGGCTGAGCGCGGTATCTCGCGGAACTGCTCCTCGTCGATCTTACGGTTAACGGCCGTCACGATGCCCCCCACAATCAGGTTGCCGCTGTCAAGATCCTGCTCCACCCTTCCGGTGAAGTAACTAGAGAGCGGCTCAACAGCATAGCCCGCTCTCTCCCCATCGCGGTCTATCTCACTGTACATCTTCTGTGTGACGGCATTCAATATCCCCAGGGAGGTACCTTTGCTCGTTTTTCCGGATATCTTCACTGCCCCCAAAATATTGGTACGACCCGGTGCTCTTACATATTCATCCTCCTCGCTGTCGTAGGAGAATTGGGGTTCTCTTCCCAGCCTGCGGGAGTAGAAGATCTTGTTCCGTTCGTTGTTGGTGATGTCAAAGGGATAATGGTAAATGTTGCTTCCTTCTACAAAAAAAGGCCTCTTTTCGTCGAAATAGGTTTCAAAATTGGTCAGGTTCACGTTCGAAGGGTCTGCTTCCACCTGTCCAAAATCGGGGTTGATCGTAAAATTCAACGTGAGATCATTCGTCAGGCCCACCTTGCCGTCGACGCCCATCGATGCTTTGGCGCTTCGTCCCGTAGCGAACGGGTTTCCGGCTTCTTTCTCCGTCAATGTTAGCTGAGAAAGGGCAAAAGGAACAACCTCCGCCTCTTTTCCGGGTGAAATATCATGAATACCCAGCAGCGTCCCAAAGTGTGCCACAAACTGAGATGAAGCCTTATCGACAGGCTGCCAAAATGAGACCTCCTGCAGGCGATAAATTTGCCGTGCTACTTGTAGCCCCCACCGGTAGGTTTTCTTTTTTCCAAAACGGAGCTGCGAATAGGGAATGCGTATCTCGGCATACCAGCCCTCTGGCTGCAGGGAGGTTTTCGTCTCCCAAACGGGATCCCAGGTATCATCTTGGCCACTGCTCTCCGAGCGACGCACATCGCGTTTGCTTCCCGATGCCGAGACGAAGAACTCAAAAGAGGTCATTTTATCCTCGTAGCTGTCTATTGCTATGGCCACCCAATCGCCGTCGATCGCGTCACGACGCGATATGCGGCGGACAATTTCGGCGGGTATGCTATCCAGGGCTTTAATGGCTACGTACAGGTTGTCGTCATCATACACGATCGCATACAGCGTTTGTTGCGACGGAGGAGCGTGGGGAACCGGCTCGTACTGAATAAAATCACCCGCCCATTCGGTGTGCTGCCAGCACTCGTCGCCCAGGTGCCCATCTATCCGGGGTGCTTCTCCTGCACGCAGGGCAGTGTAACTCTTTGTCTGGCAAAGAGCCACCGTGGGTATTACAAGGTATAAAAAAATAAAAAAAGACTTCATATCCATTCAGACTATTTCATATAGGACAAAAAAGAAGTCAGCGTCGTTACACCTGCAGGACAAAAATATAAAAAAAAGCGCTACGAATCACTCGCGGCGCTTTCTTAATGTTTAACATTTTAAAAATCACAGCTTCACTGCAAATACACCATCGACAGAGGTGTTAGGTCTCCGTCGTAACGACGATGTACCCACAGTGTTTATTGTGAAAGAAGTTTATGCCTTCTCTTCCGGTGCGGCATCGGCTTCCGGAGCGGCAGACTCTTCTTTGTTCTCAACAGTCTCCTCCTGAACGCTCTGTGTCGTTTCCACGTTGCCGGTCTCGGTTTTCACCTCTTCGGCAACCTCTGCTTCTTCCACTGTCTTGGTCTCTTCCACTGCCTTTTCGGCTTGTTTTACCTCCTTGGCTTTCGCGTCTTTCGACTCTTTCTTTGCCTTGGGAGCAGCGGCAGTGGTAGTAGCAGCAGCATCAGACGTAGCTTTTCTGCGTGAACGGCGTGTTTTTGTCTTCTTGGCACCGCCATCAACCAGCATGTTCTCGTTATAGTCGACCAGCTCTATGAAGCACATGGCTGCATTATCACCCAGACGGAATCCGGTTTTGATGATGCGGGTATATCCCCCCGGACGGTCGGCTACCTTCTGCGATACCGACTGAAACAGCTCGGTCACGGCCACCTTGTTCTGCAACAGCCTGAACACTTCCCTTCTCGAGTTGGTACTGTCTTCCTTACTCCGGGTGATGATAGGCTCTACAAATTTCCTCAATTCCTTCGCCTTGGGAACAGTAGTAAAGATGCGCTTGTGCATGATAAGCGAAGTAGCCATGTTGGACAACATCGCCTCCCGATGTGCAGTCTTGCGTCCTAAATGATTGAATTTCTTATTATGTCTCATTGTAATCCTTAGTCTTTATCTAATTTGTATTTCGATGTATCCATGCCAAACTGTAACTTCAGGCCGTCGAGCAGTTCTTCCAGCTCGGTCAGCGATTTCTTTCCGAAGTTACGGAACTTGAGCAGATCGTTCTTGTTGTGTGCCACCAGTTGTCCCAGCGTCTCCACATCGGCAGCCTTCAGGCAGTTGAGTGCCCTCACCGAGAGGTTGAGATCAGACAATTTGCGTTTCAGCAGCTGACGCATATGCAACACCTCTTCGTCGAACTCTTCAATGCTCTCGGCATCGGAAGTCTCGAGCATGATCTTGTTATCGTCAGAGAACAAGACAAAATGCTGAATCAATATTTTAGCAGCTTCCTTCAACGCCTCTTTGGGTTGAATGGATCCATCGGTGGAAATTTCAATAATCAGTTTTTCGTAGTCCGTTTTCTGTTCGATACGGTAATCTTCTATCTCGTATTTTACGTTCCGGATCGGTGTGTAAATGGAGTCAATGGCAATGGTCTGCACATCATCGGAGGCGAGCATCTCCCGATTCTCATCGGCAGACACATAACCTCTTCCCTTGCTGATGGTCAGCTCCATGCGCAGATCGGCCTTCTTGTTCATACGGCAGATCTCGAGCTCGGGATTCAGCACTTCGAAACCGGTCAGTAATTTACCAATATCTCCGGCTTTAAACACTTCCGTTCCCGAAATAGCGATGCTCACTTTTTCTGTTTCAAACTCTTCTACTATCCTTTTAAATCTTACTTTCTTCAGATTCAGAATAATACCTGTTACATCTTCAATTACACCGGGAATGGTTGCAAATTCATGCTCCACCCCATCTATCTTAACCGATGTAATAGCGAATCCTTCCAGAGAGGAAAGCAGAATACGGCGCAAGGCGTTGCCTATAGTAATACCGTATCCGGGCTCCAACGGGCGGAATTCGAATTTACCGGAGAAGACGTTCTCCTGTAACATGATTACCTTATCGGGTTTTTGGAATGCTAATATTGCCATGAAATTATTGTTTAGAATATAATTCTACGATGAGTTGTTCTTTGATGCTTTCCGGGATATCTGCTCTTTCGGGCACGTGAAGCATTTTACCGCTCAAAGTACCTTTATCCCACTCCAGCCAGGGATATTTGCTGTGATTGAAACCTGCAAGGGCATTTACAACAACCTCCATCGATTTTGATTTTTCTCTTACGCCCACCACGTCACCTGCTTTCACAGTATAGGAGGGGATGTTCAGCACCTGGCCGTTCACCACGATATGGCGGTGTGTAACCAGCTGGCGTGCAGCCGCCCTCGTGGGAGCAATACCCAGGCGGAATACGATGTTATCGAGACGCGACTCGAGCAGTTGAAGCAGTACCTCACCGGTAATACCGCGGCTGCTGGGATGCTCTGTCGAACGTCAGACGGAACTGTTTCTCCAGTACGCCGTACGTATATTTAGCACGTTGTTTCTCGCGTAACTGGATGCCGTATTCCGACGTTTTCCGTCTGCGTGAATTACCGTGTTGTCCCGGGGGATAGTTCTTTTTTGAGAGAACCTTATCGGGACCGAAAATAGGCTCGCCAAATTTGCGGGCGATTTTTGATTTTGGACCAATATATCTTGCCATCTTTACAATTAAACTTTACTGAAGCCTAAACTGTGCAGCCGCGATTACAGAGAAGTTGTGTTGTAATCAATCACAGCTCAAGTCTCAAGATAAATGAAACTTAAATTATTTACAATTAAACTTTTCTCTGTTTGGGAGGACGACATCCGTTGTGCGGTAATGGCGTCACGTCTACAATTTCCGTCACTTCGATCCCTGATCCGTGAATGGTTCTGATAGCCGATTCACGTCCGTTGCCCGGTCCTTTCACGTAAGCTTTCACCTTGCGCAGCCCTAAATCATAGGCTACTTTTGCGCAATCTTGCGCCACCATCTGTGCTGCATAGGGTGTATTCTTCTTTGAACTTCTGAAACCCATTTTACCAGCCGAGGACCAACTGATCACTTCTCCATTCTCGTTGGTTAACGATACAATGATGTTGTTGAACGACGACGAGATATGCGCCTGGCCTGTGGCGTTCACTTTTACATTTCTCTTTTTTGCTGCAACTGTTCTTTTTGCCATGTTACCTTCTATTATTTAGTAGCTTTTTTCTTGTTAGCAACGGTTTTCTTTCTTCCCTTCCGCGTACGGGCATTGTTCTTTGTGCTCTGTCCGCGCACGGGCAGGCCAATACGGTGGCGAATGCCGCGATAGCAGCCAATATCCATCAGACGTTTGATGTTCAGCTGCACTTCCGAGCGCAGATCACCTTCCACTTTGAATTCGTTGCCAATGATCTCGCGTATGCGGGCTGCCTGTTCGTCAGTCCAATCCTTCACTTTGATATCCCTATCAACCTCTGCTTTTGTTAAAATGGTGTTCGCTGCACTGCGTCCGATGCCGTAAATATACGTCAGGGCTATTTCGCCTCTTTTATTCTGCGGCAGGTCTACACCCACAATTCTTATAGCCATATATGTCTTTTAATTATTTGTTTACAATAATGTATAATTATCCCTGACGTTGTTTGAACTTGGGATTCTTTTTGTTGATGATATACAGACGGCCTTTTCTTCTTACTATTTTACAGTCGGCCGTACGTTTCTTGAGTGATGCTCTTACTTTCATATGAATTATTTATTTTTTGCTCGTTTTAGTTCCTGTTACCTGAATTCAAAGTCTTCCGTCCCGGTTTTCGAGTCTTGTGTCTTGCGTCTTGACTCTATTTGTACCTGAACGAAATTCTTCCTTTCGAAAGGTCATAAGGCGACATTTCCACTCTCACCCTGTCTCCGGGAAGAATACGGATGTAATGCATGCGCATCTTCCCCGAAATATGGGCAGTTATTTCATGTCCATTTTCCAGTTCTACGCGGAACATTGCATTCGATAATGCTTCAATAATGGTTCCGTCCTGTTCTATTGCTGCTTGTTTAGCCATTCAATCAATGCTTCTTTTTAGTTGGTTTCAATTATAAACTCAAATGTCGATAATATATCGGCTTTCCCGTTCCGGATGGCAACAGTGTGTTCAAAATGGGCCGATGGCTTGCGATCTTTTGTCCGCACCGTCCAGCCATCATTCTCAAACACCACTTTCTTGCCGCCCATGTTGATCATCGGTTCAATGGCAATGCACATTCCATTCCGAATGAGCGGGCCCGTACCACGTCGACCGTAGTTAGGCACCTCTGGGGCTTCGTGCATCTGCCGTCCAATGCCATGTCC
Organism: Proteiniphilum sp. UBA1028; assembly: GCF_002316955.1. Taxonomy (NCBI): domain Bacteria; kingdom Pseudomonadati; phylum Bacteroidota; class Bacteroidia; order Bacteroidales; family Dysgonomonadaceae; genus Proteiniphilum; species Proteiniphilum sp. UBA1028. The sequence goes on along the minus strand of NZ_DCEN01000034.1, from coordinate 30,094 downwards.
TACCAGTTCGCGAACCACCGAATATCCTTTCGATTCGCAGTAAGACTGAATGGTGGAACCGATATCTCCAATCCTTTTCTCTTCCTGTGCCTGCTCAATTCCTTTGTATAACGACTCTTTGGTTACACGAAGCAGTTCTTTCACTTTTTCGTCTACCTCGCCCACACAGAAGGTGTAGGCCGAGTCGCCGCAAAAGCCACGCAGCTGGGTGCCACAATCCACCGAGATCACATCCCCTTCCAGCAGGGGCTTGTTATTGGGGATGCCGTGCACCACGTTCTCGTTGACGGAAGTACAGATGGAATTGGGAAAACCGCCGTATCCTAAAAAGGTGGGGATGGCACCATGATCTCTGATAAACTCCTCGGCTATCTTATCGAGTTGCAGCGTGGTCACGCCCGGCCTGATGTGGTGCGACAACTCTCCGAGTGTCATTCCCACAAGCCGGTTCGCTTCCCGCATAAACTCAATCTCTTCGTCGGTCTTCAGTATGATCATTTTACTCTCCATCGCATTACCTCACATTAATAAGCAGCAATTGAGCCTGTTCTGCCTTTGATCTTGGCACCCGACTTCAGGAATCCATCGTAATGCCTCATCAGCAGGTGACTTTCAATCTGTTGCAGGGTATCGAGTACCACACCCACGAGAATCAACAGCGAAGTGCCCCCGAAGAACTGGGCAAACTGAGAGTTGATTCCCATCAGTCCCGCGAATGCGGGCAGGATGGCCACGATAGCCAGGAACACAGAACCGGGCAAGGTAATCCTCGACATGATGGTGTCGATATACTCGGCCGTCTTCTTTCCCGGTTTCACACCCGGAATAAATCCGTTATTCCGTTTCAAATCCTCCGCCATCTGCACCGGGTTCACCGTAATGGCCGTATAGAAGTAGGTAAAGGCAATGATCAACGTAGCAAAGATGAAATTATACCAGAAGCTGGTAAAATCCATCAGCTGCGTCCAGAAGCCCCCCCCTTCGCCGGCAGAAAACTTCGCAATGGTAAGCGGAATGAACATGATCGCCTGTGCGAAGATGATCGGCATCACGTTGGCGGCATTCACCTTCAACGGGATATACTGCCTCACGCCTCCATACTGTTTGTTCCCTACAATGCGCTTGGCATACTGCACGGGCACCTTGCGGATACCCTGTACCAACAAGATAGCAGCAGCCGTAACCGCAACCAGGAACAACAACTCGAGCAACAACAGAATCAATCCGCCCGGAGCATCGATCAACCGGTCGTACTCAGCCACCAGGGCATGGGGAAGACGGGCGATGATGCCAATCAGGATGATGAAAGAGATGCCGTTGCCGATTCCTTTATCGGTGATGCGCTCACCCAGCCAGAGCACAAACATGCTGCCGCCGGCAAGGATCACCGTCGAGGGCAACACCCAATCCCAGAAACCTCCGGGAATGGCACTGCCTACGGCTCCATAAAGGTAAGCCGGTCCCTGCAAAATCAGGATGCCTACCGTAAGATAACGGGTGTACTGGTTTATCTTGGTACGTCCGCTTTCGCCCTCGCGCTGCATTTTCTGAAATGCAGGAACAGCAATACCCAGCAACTGCATCACAATGGATGCAGAGATGTAGGGCATGATGCCCAGGGCGAAGATGGATGCGTTCGCAAAGGCACCCCCCGAGAACATGTCGAGCAGGCTCAACAAGCCGGTACTGGCATTTGATTGCAGTGCCACGAGTGCCTCCGGATTGATTCCCGGCAATACCACGAACGATCCAAACCGGTAGATGGCAACAAATCCAATGGTAATCAGAAGCCTCTGACGGAGGTCTTCGATTTTCCATATATTCTTTATTGTTTGTACAAATCCCATCGCATCAGAGTTTTTTTGCGGTTCCACCTGCAGCGGTGATTGCCTGTTCAGCCGACTTTGAGAAAGCGTGTGCTTCCACGTCCAGCTTAGCCGTGAGGGTTCCCCTGCCCAGAATTTTCACCAGATGCTTGCCGGCAATAAGTCCGGCATTCACCAACACTTCGGGATTGATGGCGGTGAGCTTCTGCCCATCGGCCAGTTCCTGCAAAGTCTCCAGGTTGATGGCTTTATACTCCACTCTCTTCAGTGGTTTGAATCCGAATTTGGGAACGCGACGCTGTAACGGCATCTGTCCTCCTTCAAAACCGACTTTCTTTGAATAACCCGATCTTGATTTTTGACCTTTATGTCCTCTGGTAGAAGTGCCTCCCTTGCCCGATCCGGGACCACGCCCAATACGCTTGCGGGTTGTAGTTGCTCCTTCTGCCGGTTTTAAACTCGATAAATCCATTGTATGTATCTATTTTATCGTTTATAAATCAATTACTCTACTACCGTCACCAGATGACGCACCTTGCGGATCAGTCCCCTGATTGCCGGGGTGTCTTCGTGTTCCACCACACGGTGCATTTTGGTAAGTCCCAGTGCATCCAACGTCAGTTTCTGATCTTTCGGAGCCCCTATCCTGCTTTTTGTCTGTTTTACTTTGATTGTAGCCATGTCAGGTTCCTCCTTTATTATCCGTTAAATACTTTTTCCAAACTTACCCCTCTGTTCTGTGCTACAGTAAGCGGGTCTCTCAGCTCGGTGAGGGCGGCGATAGTAGCCTTCACCAGGTTGTGCGGGTTCGACGATCCTTTCGACTTGGCCAGTACGTCGGTGATGCCCACGCTCTCCAGTACGGCACGCATGGCGCCTCCGGCCTTTACTCCTGTACCGGCAAAGGCGGGTTTCAGAAATACCTGTGCACCGCCAAAGGCAGCTGTCTGCTCGTGGGGAATCGTTCCCTTGTGTACGGGAACCTTGATCAGGTTCTTTTTGGCTGCTTCCACCCCTTTGGCAATTGCCGTGGTAACTTCGCCTGCTTTACCGAGGCCCCAGCCTACGATGCCATCTTCGTTGCCTACAACAACCATGGCTGCAAACGTAAAGGTACGGCCTCCCTTGGTCACCTTGGTGGTACGATTAATAGCCACTAAACGGTCTTTTAATTCGATATCGTTTGTTGTTTTTACCTTATTATTCATTCCTGCCATAATCGTTAAAATTTAAGCCCTCCCTTACGAGCGGCATCAGCCAATTCTTTAATACGTCCATGATACAAGTAACCGTTTCTGTCGAACGTTACTTTTTCCACACCGGCCTCCTTGGCATGCTGGGCAATCAACTCGCCCACCTTGGCAGCGATCTCTTTCTTGGGAAGCTTCTCTTCCATTTTCAAAGAAGATGCCGAAGCCAGCGTCTTGCCGGACAAGTCGTCGATGACCTGTGCATATATCTGTTTGTTGCTCCTAAAGACGGACAAACGCGGACACTCGGGAGTGCCGCTAATTTTGCCGCGTACTCGGGCTTTTATTTTTAATCTTCTTTCGTTCTTTGTTACCATTGCGATTTCAGTTTACGTAGATTATTTACCTGCTGTCTTACCCGATTTGCGGCGTACCTGTTCACCCACAAAACGGACACCTTTTCCTTTGTAAGGCTCCGGCTTGCGGAACGAACGGATCTTGGCACATACCTGTCCGAGCAGTTGTTTGTCACACGACTCGAGCATGATGAGCGGGTTCTTGTTCCTCTCCATCTTGGTCTCCACCTTGATCTCTTTGGGCAATTCCATCAAGATGCTGTGGGTATAGCCAAGCGAGAGCTCCAGCACCTGTCCGCTGTTGGTCACACGGTAACCAACACCTACCAGCTCCAGCTCTTTACGGAAACCTTCCGTTACGCCTGTAACCATATTGAATAATAAAGAACGGTAAAGACCGTGCAATGCGCGGTTTTCTTTTTCGTCGTCGGGCCGTTCGATGATCAGCTGACCACCGTCTACTTTCACTTTCATGTTGGGGTTAACCTGTTGTTTCATTTCGCCCTTGGGCCCCTTCAGTGTAATCACATTGTCTTCTCCCACAGTAACGGTAACGCCTGCAGGCAAGGTAATGGGTAATTTTCCTATTCTTGACATATTGTTCTCTCCTTCAAATTAATATACGTAACACAATACTTCGCCGCCAACTTTTTGTTCGCGGGCCTCTTTATCTGTCATTACTCCGTTTGAAGTAGATAATATGGCAATACCCAAACCATTGAGTACGCGCGGCATCTCTTTGTGGCCGACATACTGACGTAAACCGGGCGAAGAAACGCGTTTCAGTTTTTTGATGGCATTTACCTTGTTCACCGGATCGTACTTGAGTGCGATCATGATGGTGCCCTGGGGACCATCCTCTACAAACTTATAGTTAAGGATGTAGCCTTTCTCAAAAAGAATCTTTGTGATGTCTTTTTTTAAATTCGATGCGGGAATCTCCACCACACGATGCTTCGCCTGGATAGCGTTTCGTAGCCGCGTCAAATAATCTGCTATTGGATCTGTCATATACTAAAAAATTAAATTGATCCCGACTGCCGGGACAATATTTATTGAAATTCTGTCTTTCTGCCGTTTCCCTTTTAACCGGACTACCAGCTTGCTTTCTTCACTCCGGGAATCAGGCCTTTGGAAGCCATTTCACGGAACTGAATACGGGAGAGGCCAAACTGACGCATATATCCCTTAGGACGTCCGGTAATTTTGCAACGGTTGTGCAGGCGCACCGGAGAAGCGTTCTTGGGAATAGTCTGGAGTGCTTCGTAATCACCTTCGGCGAGATATTTGGCTCTCTTTTCGGCATAACGGGCAACCATCCTGGCTCTTTTCACCTCACGGGCTTTCATTGATTCTTTTGCCATTATCTATCTGTTTTTTTGATCAATTTTTGGTCATTAGCTCACTAATGATCTTTCTTAAACGGTAATCCGAACTCTCTCAGAAGAGCATACCCTTCTTCGTCGGTAGGTGCGGTGGTCACAAAGGTGATGTTCATCCCCAGCAAACGACTGATGTTGTCGATGTTGATCTCCGGGAAAATTATCTGCTCCTGGATACCCAGTGTGTAATTTCCCCTGCCGTCGAGCTTGCCGTCAATTCCCTTGAAGTCACGGATACGGGGCAGCGCCACACGCACCAGTCTCTCCAGAAATTCATACATCTTATCGTGACGCAGCGTGACGCGCACGCCAATTGGCATCTTCTTACGCAGCTTGAAGTTGGAGATGTCCTTGCGCGAGGTGGTGGCCACAGCCTTCTGGCCGGTAATGGAGGTCAGCTCGTTTATGGCGGTCTCGATGATCTTCTTGTCGGCCACGGCAATACCAAGGCCCTGGTTAATCACGATCTTCTCCAGACGAGGCACCTGCATCACTGACTTGTAGCTGAACTCCTTCATCAAAGCAGGAACTACACGCTCTTTGTAATCTTTCTTTAAATTTACTTCGTATGTTGCAGTACTCATTTAATTACCTCCCCTGATTTTTTTGCGTAACGCACTGATTTGCCTTTATTGTCTAGTTTTCTACCAACGCGGGTGGGTTTTCCCGTCTTCGGATCCACCGGATTCAGCTTGGAGAGATGCACGGAAGCTTCTTTCTTTTCAATGCCGCCATTCGGATTCTGGGCGTTGGGCTTGGTATGTTTCGATACAATGTTTACGCCTTCCACCACTGCACGGTTCTTGTCCACAAGAACTTCCAGTACGCGGCCCGTCTTTCCTTTGTCTTCGCCGGAATTTACGTAAACCGTATCGCCTTTCTTTATATGTAATTTTGTCATTGCCTGTGAATGTTGAATAGTTATAATACTTCGGGAGCTAAGGAGACAATCTTCATGTTTGTGGTACGCAGCTCACGCGCTACCGGCCCGAAGATACGGCTTCCTCTCAACTCGCCGGCATTGTTCAGCAGAACGCAGGCGTTGTCGTCGAAGCGTATGTAGGAACCGTCGGCACGACGAATCTCTTTTTTCGTACGCACGATGATTGCTTTTGATACAGATCCTTTCTTAATATCACTCGATGGGATCGTGCTCTTGACAGAAACAACAATGATATCCCCTACCGACGCATAGCGCCTTCTTGTACCGCCCAATACGCGGATGCAAAGCACTTCCTTCGCTCCGCTGTTGTCAGTAACCTTTAATCTTGATTCTTGCTGTATCATCTTACTTGGCCCTTTCCATTACTTCAACCACTCTCCATCTCTTCGACTTGCTCAAAGGACGCGTTTCCATTATACGAACTGTATCACCAATGTGGCAGTCGTTTTTCTCATCATGGGCGTGAAATTTCTTCGTTTTACTAACGAACTTCCCATATATAGGGTGTTTCTCTTTCCATTTTACAGCAACGGTGACGGTCTTGTCCATCTTATCGCTGAAAACGACCCCGATTCTTTCTTTTCTTAAATTTCTCGTTTCCATTCTCTCTGTTATTGTTGTTTTTTCAACTCTCTGGCACGCAATTCTGTATGAATGCGGGCAATGTTTCTGCGCTTCTCCCTTATTGAGCCTGAGTTATCGAGCGGAGTGATGGTGTGGTTGATCCGCAACTGGGTCAATTCCATCACTTCGGCATCCAATCTCTCTTTCAGATCCTTGTCGGACAGCTCTAGTAATTCTTCCTGCTTCTTCATCTCTCTTTACGATTTTTTCTGATAATCATAATCCGTCCGGACCACAAACTTGGTGGTCACCGGCAACTTTTGAGCTGCCAGACGCAGCGCCTCTTTTGCCACATCAAACGACACACCTTCTATCTCAAAAATAATTCTTCCGGGGGTCACAGGCGCCACGAATCCTTCGGGGTTACCTTTTCCCTTACCCATACGCACTTCGGCGGGTTTCTTCGTGATAGGCTTATCGGGGAAAATACGTACCCAAACCTGTCCCTGACGTTGCATGTAGCGCGTTACAGCGATACGGGCAGCTTCAATCTGACTTCCGGTGATCCACTTAGATTGCAATGATTTAATCCCAAAAGAACCGAATGCCAGCTCGTGGCCACGTCCGGCATTGCCTTTCATGCGTCCTTTCTGCTGTCTTCTGAATCTTGTTTTCTTTGGTTGTAACATATTTTCTTCAATTAAGCGTTTTTGTTGTTTCTTCTGTTACGTCTGCCACCACGGCCGCCTTCCGGACGATTTCCGCCGCCACGGTTACCGCCACTGTGCGGACGATTGTCTTTCGACGTGGCGAACGAAGGCGCCAGATCTTTCTTGCCATAGATTTCACCACGACAAATCCACACCTTTACGCCAATAAGCCCTACTTTAGTCAGTGCTTCGGCGTGTGCATAGTCGATGTCGGCACGGAAAGTGTGAAGCGGGGTTCTCCCTTCCTTATACATCTCCGAACGAGCCATTTCAGCGCCGTTCAAGCGACCCGATACCTGAATCTTGATCCCCTCGGCTCCCATTCTCATGGTAGCGGCGATGGCCATCTTCACGGCACGGCGGTAAGCAATCTTCCCTTCAATCTGGCGAGCTACGTTGTTGGCCACAATCACGGCATCCAACTCCGGCTTCTTAATTTCGAATATGTTGATCTGTATGTCTTTGTCGGTGATCTTCATCAACTCCTCTTTCAGCTTGTCCACCTCCTGGCCTCCCTTACCGATGATGATGCCGGGGCGTGCTGTACAAATGGTGATGGTCACCAGCTTCAATGTCCGCTCAATGACAATGCGCGATACACTTGCTTTGGACAGACGGGCATTCAAATAGGTGCGGATTTTGCTGTCTTCGAGCAAGATGTCACCATAATTATTTCCGCCGTACCAGTTGGAGTCCCATCCCTTGATGATTCCCAAACGATTTGCTATCGGATTTACTTTTTGTCCCATCTTCTTAGTTTTGTTCTTGTTCTTCTTTCTTGAATGTATCTACCACAATGGTCACGTGATTCGAACGTTTGCGGATCCTGTATCCACGACCCTGCGGGGCAGGACGAAGTCTCTTCAGCGTAGCACCCTCGTCCACGGAAATCGTCTTTATGTAAAGCTCGCCTGTTTCGGCTTTGCGCTCATTCTTCTGTTCCCAGTTGGCAATAGCTGAAAGCAACAACTTCTCGATCTTGCTGGACGCCTCTTTGTTGGAGAACTTCAAAACGCCCAGTGCCTTGAACACTTCCATTCCCCGTACCATATCGGCTACGTAACGCATCTTGCGTGGTGAGCTGGGAACGTTCTTCAACACGGCGAAAGAAACCTCTTTGCGATTTTCTTTTCTCTGTTCGGCTGATATTCTTTTTCTAGCACTCATGTCTTTTCTGTTTTTCTTTATTCGTTAGCGCCCTGACCTTATTTCTTTCTGTTGCCGGCGTGTCCGCGGAACGTGCGGGTAACAGCGAATTCGCCCAGTTTATGCCCAACCATGTTCTCTGTGATATAAACCGGAATGAATTTGTTCCCGTTATGCACAGCAATGGTATGTCCCACAAAATCAGGTGATATCATAGAAGCGCGTGCCCACGTTTTGATTACGGTCTTCTTACCGCTCTCGTTCATGGTCGTCACCTTCTTCTCCAGTTTCAGATTGATAAAGGGGCCCTTTTTTAATGATCTGCTCATAGTGATGTTTAATTAATCAGATTACTTCTTTTTTCTTCTCTCTACAATGTATTTCGAAGAATGTTTTTTAGGAGCTCTTGTTTTCAAGCCCTTAGAATATAAGCCTTTCGGTGAACGCGGGTGGCCTCCCGATGCACGTCCTTCACCACCACCCATGGGGTGGTCAACCGGGTTCTTAACAACCCCGCGGTTGTGCGGACGGCGTCCAAGCCAACGTGAACGACCGGCTTTACCTGATTTCTCCAGAGCATGATCCGAATTACCCACACTACCGATAGTCGCTTTACATGCAGACAGGATCTTGCGTACTTCGCCGGAAGGCATCTTGATGATCGCGTAATTATCTTCGCGCGATACAAGCTGTGCAAATGTTCCGGCAGAACGTGCCATCTTGGCTCCCTGTCCGGGACGCAGTTCGATGTTGTGAACTACGGTACCGATAGGAATCACCGACAGAGGCAGTGCATTGCCAACTTCAGGGGCTGCAGCGGGCCCCGACATCACTGAGGTTCCCACCTGTAAGCCGTTGGGAGCCAAAATATAAGTCTTCTCTCCGTCGGCATAATAAAGCAACGCGATGCGTGCCGAACGGTTGGGATCATACTCAATGCTTTTGACTACGGCAGGGATACCATCTTTTGTTCTCTTGAAGTCGATCACCCTGAAGCGTCTTTTGTGTCCGCCACCCAGATAACCCATGGTCATCTTACCCTGGTTGTTGCGGCCACCCGACGCTTTCTTGCCAACTACAAGAGATTTCTCCGGTACACTTGCAGTGATATTATCAAATGAACCGATAATCTTGTGTCTTTGCCCCGGTGTTGTGGGCTTTAATTTACGTATTGCCATTTCTTTTAAATATTGCTGAATAGATCGATGGTTTCACCCTTCTTCAGGGTGATGATTGCTTTTTTGTACGCGGACGTACTGCCGTTTACCATACCCGATTTCGTGTAACGGCTACGTTTCTTGCCATCATACTTCATCGTGTTCACGCTTTCCACGTGAACGTTGTAGAGCGCTTCCACAGCTTTCTTGATTTCAACCTTGTTTGCAGAAGGCTTCACGATGAAACCATAACGGTTCTCATACTTGTCGGTGAGGGCCGTTTGCTTTTCGGTGAATATGGGTTTTACTATTACACTCATTTTCTCTCTCCTTATGCTTTAAACAGGTTATCAATCACAGCCAGCGACGACTCGGTCATCACCAGACTTCCACAATTCATAATTCCGTATGTGTTTATGTCTGAGGCTGTTACAACACTCACTTTTCCCAAATTGCGAGCCGACAAATATACGTTTTTATTTTGACCTGGCAAAACGAAAAGTAGCTTTTTATCAGCGAGTTGCAGATTTTTTGTCAACTCAACAATGCGCTTTGTTTTTGGAGTGTCGAAATCAAAATCCTCCACCACAATGATCGCATTTTCTTTTGCTTTCAACGAAAGGGCCGATTTGCGGGCGAGCGCCTTCACTTTCTTGTTCAGCTTGAAGCTGTAATCGCGGGGCTGGGGGCCAAATACACGACCTCCTCCCACCAGCAGGGGCGATTTGATGTCGCCGCGGCGGGCACCGCCGCCGCCTTTCTGGCGGATCAGCTTGCGGGTACTCCCGGCGATCTCGTTTCTTTCTTTCGTTTTATGCGTACCCTGACGTTGGTTGGCAAGGTACTGCTTAACATCCAGCCAGATAACATGATTGTTAGGCTCAATCCCGAAAATGGAATCATCGAGTGTCACCTTCTTGTCTGTTACCTCTCCTTTGATATTGTAAATACTTAATTCCATTTTATTTTTCAATTATGACGATTGAACCTTTTGCTCCCGGCACCGATCCCTTCACCAGAAGGAGGTTGTGTTCCGGAATCACTTTAATTACCTGGAGGCTCTGTACGGTTACCCGTTTGTTCCCCATCTGTCCGGCCATGCGGGTTCCCTTGAACACCTTGGCGGGATATGAAGCCGCACCGATTGAACCGGGAGCACGCAGCCTGTTGTGCTGTCCGTGTGTGGACTGTCCCACACCTGCAAATCCGTGACGTTTCACTACGCCCTGGAATCCTTTTCCTTTCGATGTGCCGATCACGTCCACATATACGGTGTCGTTGAAAAGATCAACAGTGATCTCGGAACCGGGCTTGTACTCGTTTCCAAATCCTTTGAACTCGGCCAAGTGTCTCTTGGGTGTTACTCCTGCTTTCTTGAAGTGACCTTTTTCAGGATTCGGGGTGTGTTTGTCTTTCTTGTCCACAAACCCGAGCTGAATAGCATCATAACCGTCGTTTTCGGTTGTCTTCACCTGAGTAACCACGCAAGGACCTGCTTCGATAACAGTGCATGGAATATTTTTTCCCTCGGCACTGAAAACGGATGTCATTCCGATTTTTTTTCCTAATAATCCTGGCATTTCTCTGTTGTTTATAATTAATTATTATCCGATCGAAGAATCAAAAAGAATTATCCAAGACCGGAACCAAGACTTTTATGTCTTGATTCTTCTGTCTTGTATCCTGTTTATTGACTCTTGTGTCTAGTTATCACACTTTAATTTCCACTTCTACGCCGCTGGGAAGCTCAAGCTTCATCAACGCATCCACGGTCTTGGCTGTGGAACTGTAAATGTCGATGAGGCGCTTGAAGGAGGCCAACTCGAACTGTTCGCGTGACTTCTTGTTCACGAAAGTCGAACGGTTCACGGTAAAAATGCGTTTGTGAGTAGGCAGCGGAATTGGACCGCTTACCACAGCACCCGTAGCTTTTACGGTTTTCACGATTTTCTCGGCTGACTTGTCAACGAGGCTATAATCGTAAGATTTCAGTTTGATTCTGATTTTTTGGCTCATATCTGTTAAATTATTTGATCAAATCAACACGGCCTTGTACCTCCGTCAATACCTGCTTGGCGATGGAAGAAGACACTTCTTCAAAATGAGAAAACGACATGGTCGACGTAGCACGTCCCGAGGTGATGGTACGCAACGAGGTCACATATCCAAACATCTCCGCCAGCGGCGTCTTGGCTTTCACCACACGGGCGCCGGAACGGTTCGATTCCATTCCTTCAATCTGTCCGCGGCGTTTGTTCAGGTCGGAGATCACATCTCCCATGCTCTCTTCGGGTGTTACCACCTCCACTTTCATGATCGGCTCCAGCAATACGGGGCCTGCCTTTTCCGAAGCATTCTTGAACGCCTGCATGGCGCAGATCTCAAACGACAACTGGTCGGAGTCCACCGCATGGTAAGAACCGTCAATCACGGTCACTTTCAGCTTATCGAGAGCATATCCGGCCAACACACCATTCTTCATGGCACGTTGGAATCCTTTCTGGATGGAAGGGATGAATTCCTTCGGAATATTGCCGCCCTTCACCTCGTCCACGAACTGCAAATCGCCTTCAAAGCCGGGATCGGCAGGCTCCACGCGCACAATGATATCGGCGAACTTACCGCGGCCACCCGACTGTTTCTTGTACACTTCCCGCAGTTCCACCGGTTTGGTGATCGCCTCTTTGTACGAAACCTGGGGACGTCCCTGGTTTGCTTCCACCTTAAACTCACGTTTCAGACGGTCGATGATGATCTCCAGGTGAAGCTCACCCATGCCCGAGATCACGGTCTGGCCAGTCTCCTCGTCGGTTTTCACGGTGAACGTGGGATCCTCCTCCGACAGCTTGGCCAGTCCGGTAGAGAGCTTATCCAGATCTTTCTGGGTCTTGGGCTCTACGGCAATACCAATCACCGGATCGGGGAAGTCAATTGCTTCCAGGATGATCGGCTTGTTCTCGTCGCACAACGTGTCGCCGGTACGGATATCTTTGAATCCTACACCGGCGCCAATGTCTCCCGTTCCGATAAAATCTTTCGGATTCTGCTTGTTGGAGTGCATCTGGAAGAGACGGGAAATACGCTCCTTCTTTCCCGAGCGTGGGTTGTACACGTACGATCCGGCCTCAATCTCACCCGAGTATACGCGGAAGAAACACAAACGTCCCACATAGGGATCGGTAGCAATCTTGAACGCAAGTGCACTCATGGGTTCGTCTGGATCGGGATGACGCAACAACACCTTCTCCGAGTCACTGGGGTCGGTACCGGAAATCGCTTCCGTATCCGCAGGACTCGGCAGGTAAGCACACACAGCATCGAGCAATGTCTGTACTCCCTTGTTTTTGAACGACGATCCACAGATCATCGGATTGATCTGCATCGACAACGTCCCTTTTCTGATTGCTCTTCTGATCTCCTCCTCGGTAATTGTATCGGGAGCATCGAAGAACTTTTCCATCAGCGCATCATCACATTCGGCAAGGATCTCGAGCATCTTCTCGCGCCACTCATTGGCTTCGTCCTGCAGGTCAGCGGGAATATCCACCACGTCGTAGTCGGCACCCATTGTCTCGTCGTGCCAGTAGAGCGCCTTCATCGTTACCAAATCAACCACTCCCTTGAAGTTCTCTTCCGCCCCGATCGGTATCTGAATGGGACACGCTGTAGCGCCCAACATCTCCTTTACCTGGCGTACCACATCAAAGAAGTTTGCTCCCGAGCGGTCCATCTTATTCACATAGCCGATACGGGGCACTTTGTACTTGTCGGCCTGACGCCAAACGGTCTCCGACTGCGGCTCCACACCTCCAACGGCACAAAACGCGGCCACGGCGCCATCAAGCACACGCAGCGAACGCTCTACCTCCACCGTGAAATCCACGTGTCCCGGGGTGTCGATCAAATTTATCTTGTATGTCTGGTTGTCATATTTCCAGCTCGTAGTGGTGGCAGCCGAGGTGATGGTGATCCCCCGTTCCTGCTCCTGCTCCATCCAGTCCATGGTGGCCGCACCGTCGTGCACCTCGCCAATCTTGTGCGTGAGTCCCGTATAAAACAGGATACGCTCCGATGTGGTGGTCTTGCCGGCGTCAATATGCGCCATGATACCTAGATTACGAGTGAATTGTAATGCTTCTTTTGAACCCTTAGCCATCTTTTTTACCTTCTTTCTAATTAAAATCTAAAGTGAGCAAAAGCACGGTTTGCTTCTGCCATTCTGTGCATATCCTCTTTCCGCTTGAAAGAACCCCCCTGATTGTTGTAGGCATCAACAATCTCGGCAGCCAACTTGTCGGCCATCGTCTTTCCACCTCTCTTACGTGCGTACATAATGAGGTTTTTCATTGAAACGGATTCTTTTCTTTCGGGTCTTATTTCGGTCGGAACCTGAAATGTGGCACCGCCAACGCGGCGTGACTTCACTTCCACCTGAGGGGTAATATTGTCGAGAGCAGCTTTCCAAATCTCGAGAGCTGACTTTTCTTCGTTAGGCATTTTAGCCTTTACAGTGTCCAATGCGGTATAGAAAATATCGTAGGAGATACTTTTCTTGCCGTCATACATAAGGTGGTTAACAAACTTTGTTACCCTTACATCACCATAAACAGGATCAGGGAGAACCTGTCTTTTTTTAGGTTTTGTTTTTCTCATTGTCTAAAAATTTTGTGTTGTTTGGTTGCCGTTTAAACTGTCTTCAACAAACTCCTCCGAGTTTATTTACTCAACCTGTAATAAGTAGCGAATCCCAAAAATTTCAACAGCGATTTAATAATTTTACTTCTTCTTAAAATAGAGTTGTTGCGGAAGAAATTACTTCTTCTTTGCTCCCGGCTTAGCTGCTACAGCTGTCTTTGCTCCCGGTTTGGGACGTTTTGCCCCATATTTGGAACGACGTTGGGTACGACCGTTTACACCGGCAGTATCCAGGGTACCACGCACAATGTGATAACGCACACCGGGAAGGTCCTTCACACGTCCGCCACGCACCAGCACAATCGAGTGCTCCTGCAGGTTGTGTCCTTCTCCCGGAATGTAAGCGTTCACTTCCTTCGAGTTTGTTAAACGCACACGAGCCACCTTTCTCATGGCTGAGTTCGGCTTCTTTGGAGTAGTGGTGTACACTCTCACACAAACCCCACGACGCTGCGGACAGGAGTCCAGAGCGGGCGATTTGCTTTTATCCGTAAGGGTGGTACGTCCTTTTCTTACTAGTTGTTGAATTGTAGGCATCTTCTGCTTTCTTTTTACGTATTGCTATTTTTTAAATAATTCCGTTCATCCTGTCTATCACCCACTTGGCACACAATAATGCCCTGATTATCATTTAATAACCTTTCTGTTCGGGTGAAAAACGGCACAAAATTACAAATAATCAGAAAGATATGCAAGCGTTTGAAGCTATTTTTTTAAAAAGGATTCAACGTTTTGCATTTTCGCCTTTGCCGGTAGGCAGGCATGCAAGTTTCGGGGTGTAGGTGTTTGTCGATTGGGAAGTTAGAAGATGGAAGCGTTGGCAAGCGGAAAGGTTTTTACGTTATATTAACCCGTTTAAATCCCGGGAAAAAATTATTTTTGCATTCCGGTGTAACTTTTTCGCCGGTCAACCGTCATTCCATAATGAGTATCGAACCATTCCACGAAATCATCCTGCCGATGAAAGATCGGCTTTTCCGCCTGGCATACGGCATTGTCAGGGACCGGGCCGAAGCCGAGGACATCCTGCAGGACCTGCTGCTCAAGCTCTGGAGCAGGAAAGAAGAGTGGAGCGATATTGAAAATCTGGAAGCATACTGCTTCAGAGCCATCAAGAACATGGCGCTCGACAGGCTGGCCTCCATGGCCGTCCGCAAGACGGGCACCATTGAAAGGGAACAGGAAGATCTTTATTTCGTGGACAGTCACTCGCCGCATCGCGAGCTGGTCAGGAAAGAACAACGCCTCCTCATCGAACAATGCATGGAGGAGCTTCCCGAGAACCAGCAGCTCACATTCCGGCTCCGGGAGGTGGAAGGGATGAGTTACAGGGAGATTGCCCACGCGCTCGCCATCAGCGAAGACCTGGTAAAGATAAGCCTCTTCAGGGCACGAAAAAAAATGAAAGAATTGCTAGCGGGATATGACAGCTAAGGACGACAGACACATACAGACATTATTGGAAAGGTACTGGGATTGCGAGACCACCCTTGCCGAAGAGCAGGAACTGCGCGATTTCTTCAGGGGGGGCGACCTGCCGGCCGCGGGGAAGCCCTATGCTCCTTACTTCTCCTATATCAACGAGGAACGGTCTGTCACCCTGAGCGAAGGCTTCAACGAACGACTGAAAGAGGCCATGGACAAAGAAGAAGACCGGAGCAAACAATACATCACCATTCGCATCTTTGCCCCCCTGCTGCGCGTGGCAGCATCCCTACTGCTTATCGTGGGACTTGGGGCAAGCATCTTCTTCATCACCCGCCAGAACAACAAACCCTGGTTTGTGGAAACATACGACGACCCCAACGCAGCCATAAAGGACGCCACCTACGCGCTGGAAGCACTCTCCCATGCTTTGCAGACAACCGAGGAAGCCTCCCTGCAAACCATTCGCGTGATTGACGACCTCGACATCGACTGGTCGGCGATCGACTCGCTCGTGACAGACGAGGTGGAAGCCGACTCGCTTGCAGCCCTTTCGCAGGACGATGACACCGTGAGCCGGGGCGCCCTCATTCCAACCGTCAAAATGAAGGAAAATATATGAGAAAAACAATCTTGATCATAACGATCATGCTGACATCCGTCTCACTTTTTGCGAATGGCTTTGTCACGCAGTTCATCAACAAATACGGCGAGGAGGATCGCCCGCTGAACAACGTGAACATCGGCAAGACAATGCTCGACAAGATGGCAGCCAACACCGAGGACGAAGAACTGAGGAGTGCGTTCAAGGAACTCAAAAGCATACGGATCGTGAGCAGCGAAGATGCAAAAGACTCCAGGTACTACTTCCAGAAAGCCAACGAACTGATAAAAGAGGAGTTTGGCGATTACGAAGAGGTGGTCTCGGTAAACGAAAGAAACTCCAGAATATCTGTCTGGATGAAGAGAGAGGACGATAAAAAACAGGACCTCATCCTCATCTCGCTCGACGAAAACAGCAAGCTGAGCATCATCACCGTCTCCGGGAAGATCGACCTCAAAAGCATCTCCAGGCTATCGGGCACCCTGAAAAATGAGTCGGCCGCTCCGGAGGAAAAAGCCGGAGAGCCCGGAAGCAGATAGCTGATTACTGACGATGGCAACTAAAAAAAACTGACAGCCGAAGACTGACAGCTTACAAATAACTTTTTTCTTTTTTATATTTAAACGATGAACAGGCAGCCGAACGCGAGTTTAGCTGCCTGTTGCTTTTCCTTCGACCATCACTTTGCAGTTTGATTGTTCTTTCCACTCCTCTTTTCTTCCTGATGTGTTCACTGCTTGTCTCTGAAGCGCGACGCCAGCAGCACTGTGTTCTTCAGGTATTCAAACTCCAGTTCAAAACACTCCGAAAAGATGCGGTTGCCCATGTTATCCTCTATCTGCGCCTCGGTCCACAGCTTGCCTCCTTTCAGCCGGAGGCTGTTATAAAGTACCTCATCCTCCACATCGGAAACATAAAGAAAAATAAGCCGCTTTGTCGCCTCATTCTCAAAGGTATATTTCAAAAGAAAGCGAAGAGGGAGGTCGTTGCTGCCACACTCCTGTGCAATGCTTCGACGCACCGTCTCGTCAATATCGTCGTTATACTGCATGTACTTTTCGAACGGATAATCGAGCATCCCCGGGTTCAGCAACCGGCTAGGGTCCCGCTCCTGCAGGTAGATACTCCCCTTGTGGATGAGCGCCACACGCACTACGGGGTGCATAAACCTGTTTTTCAAGTCTTTGGTGATCGACTTGGCCACACGGCCTGTCACCTCGCCCCGCTCTGTGACTACGGGCAGCCACTCCTCGCACACCAGCCTCCGCCGGAGGATGGAAAGCCTCCCCTCCTCCAGCAGCACAATAGCCACCAGCGTAACCTGGCTGACAATCATGATGAACGACCCTTGCGTCTGCAACCAATCGCTGTTATCGAACAGATAAGGCAGCAACACCAGCAGCACAAGGATGGAGAGGCCGTATTGCGTTTGAAAAGCTACGCGGAACGATTCTTTCAGGTAGTTCTTGAGCATCAGGTTTCGGGTCTTTCCCAGGCGCTTTACAATTTTACCCCGCGACAGCCGGATAGCGACGAGCGCCAGTATGAAGATCACCTCCACCACCACGAAACGGTTTATTGCGTGCAGGTTTGCAAAAGGGCCAAAGGAGAGCATCGTGGCTATGGCAAACACAACGATGGATATCATATAAATGAGTCGGCTCTGCTTGCGCACGGCAACATAGCCGATCAGCGACAACAACAGCGCTCCCCCCGTCGATGCCCACGAATCGGTGAAGCTCACAAGAAACGAAAAAACAATCAACGGAATGAGTCCGAAAGCCGGGTTTCTGAATATTTGCCGTATATTTAAATAATCTCCCATAACCAATCTCTTTCGTTTTACGAACGAAAGATTACAATAAACAAACTTTCTCTGCTGTTAATGAAACCTCTATTCTGGCGCTGTCAAATCAATCATCGGTGACGACGGATTTACTAAAATGCCTTCTTAATAACAATAAAAAGACATTTTTGTTTAGGCAATAAAAAGAGTGCCTCCCGCGTAACTGGCGACAGGCGGCAGGCACCCGGCCCGGCACAGAGAGCCATTCAGGATCAGAGGTATTCCTGAAAATAGGCAATGACTTTGTCGTACAGGTAACGCTTGGCATTCCCGCCAGAGATGAAATGATTCTTGTCGGGAAAGAAAAAAAGGTCAAACTGTTTGTTGGCACGAATGAGCGCCCGCGTATATTCCACGGAGTTTTGGAAATGCACGTTATCGTCTGCCATCCCGTGAATCAAGAGCAGCTTGCCCTGCAGCTGCCCTGCCAGTGTGATCGCAGAGCCGTTGTTGTATCCGTCGTTGTTCTGCTGCGGCGTACGCATGAACCGCTCGGTGTAAACCGTATCATAGAAACGCCAGTCGGTCACCGGGGCAATGGCCACACCCGCCTTGAAGATGCCGTTGCCGCGGCTCATGCTCATCAGCACGTTGTATCCTCCGTAGCTCCATCCCCAGATACCGATCCGGTTTGCGTCCACATAGGGCAGCGAGCCCAGATAGCGTGCTGCGGCAATCTGGTCGTCCGACTCGGTCATGCCCAGCTTCATGTAGGTGCATTTACGAAACTCCTCGCCTCGCGCACCGGTGCCACGGCCATCCACGCAGGCCACCACAATATCCTTCCCGGTCAGTGCGTGATACCAGTCAATTTCGAATTTATCCTGCACCTCCTGCGAATTGGGGCCGCTATATTGCACCATCACCACGGGATACTTCTTTGCCGGGTTGAAGTTGACCGGCTTCAGCACCCACCCGTGGAGCTGCGTGACGCCATCGGCAGCAGGCAGGGTTATAAACTCCCGCTTCGGGAAGCGCGCAGCAGCCACGGTCGCCTGCAGCGCCCCGTTATCCTCCAGCACGCGCAATTGCCTGCCGTTGTTATCGTGGAGTGTGATCACCGGCGGAGTGTTTGCATCGGAATGGCGCTGCACATAGAACCTGCCCTGCGCACTGAACGAGACAGCCGAATTAAAACCCGGCTGAGCCGACAGCTTCCGGGGTTCCCCCTTGTCGATATTGATCCGGTAGATGTTCCGCCGGAGGGGACTCTCGTCGGCCGCCTTGTAAAACACCGTCTTGCTCTGCGGATCTACCGCGAGGAGGGCCGTCACGTCGTAGCTGCCCGTGGTGAGCTGCTTCTGCAATGTTCCCGAGAGTCCGTACACGTAGATGTGGCTGAAACCATCCTTTTCCGATATGTAGGTAAACTGGTCATTCAAAAAGTGAATCGAATTGAGCCAGTCTGCATCCACATAGTATTTATTCTCCTCCCGCAAGACCAGCTTTGCCTCCGTGGAGCGTGGATTCACAAAGTAGAGTTCGAAGCGGTTCTGGTCCCTGTTGAGCGTCATCACCGCCAGCCGGGCCGGATCGTTCGTGAAGGCGATGCGGGGGATATACCCGTCGCCCTCCAACGGCACCTTCAGGGTGCGGGTGGTGCGGGCGGCAATATCAAACACACGGCACTCCACCTTCGCATTGGCCTCCCCCGCTTTGGGGTATTTAAAACTGTAATAACCAGGATAAAGCTGTTCCTGAAACGTCTGAAAGGAGAACTCCTTCACCGCCGACTCGTCGGTACGAACGAAAGCAAGCAGGCTGTTGTCGGGAGAGAACTCCATCAGCCGCGTAGTGCCAAACTCCTCCTCATAGACCCAGTCGGTGGCGCCATTGATGATGCTGTCCTGCGCACCGTCCCTGGTCACCTGCGACTCGGTATCAAAGTCAAACTTCGTCAGCCAGATATCATTGTCGATCACATAGGCCACCATTTTACCGTCCGGAGAGAAGGTGGGGATCATCTGCTTCGACGGATGATCCGTAAGCTTGCGCACCATGTTGCGGCGCACGTCGTGATAGTAGTAGTCAGCCCGGAACGAGCGACGGTAGATCTGTTCCCTGTCGCGGTAGACCAGCACACGGTTCTCGTCGTCGCTCACCTGGAATCCTTCAAAGCTGCTGAAGGAGCAGTTGCGGGCCGTACGCGTGCTAAACAGTGTATCCACAGCCTCTCCCGTAGCGTACGCATACTTGATTACGGCTGTCTGCGCGGGGTCCGCCTGATAATAATGCATCCCGTCGGCCGACGAGACCATGCTCTTCACCCCGCGGGGGACATACTTACCATCCAGAATATCGCCCAGCGTATCGCCATACATCACTGCAGGCAGCAAAAAAGATGCCACCAGAGCGGTCAAAAATATTTTTCTCATTGTTTTTCCCATTAATCACGCAAATGTAACAAATTCAACACAAACTATGAAAACAGGCGTGCCCTTTACGGTTTTTTTTGTATTTTCGGCAAAAAAATTGCGACCAGGCATGTTGGTCAACTTCACAACAGAATCAGCTGTTTGTATTCGACCAGCCGCTTCCGGCAATAAGCTGTGCGTTTTCAGCCGTCGGCATCACGCTCGTGAAACCGGCAATAACCGGGATCGCTCTCAACAAATAAACATCATATACTGTAATGGAAGAAGAAGAAAAGAAAGTAACTGAATTGCCCGAAAATGCGTATCGGGAGTTAACCCCCGGGGAAGAATACAAACCCGTACTGCCGGCAGACAGGCCTGTTGCCGAAGTCACTGGCTGGTCTGTCGCCATGGGTCTCCTCATGGCCGTGATCTTCTCGGCCGCCGCCGCCTACTCCGGACTGAAGATCGGACAGGTATTCGAAGCCGCCATCCCCATCTCCATCATTGCCGTGGGAGCCTCGGCCGCTTTCCGCAAGAAGAACGCACTGGGACAGAATGTCATCATCCAGTCCATCGGCGCCTCGTCGGGCGTCATTGTCGCCGGCGCCGTTTTCACCATCCCCGGCCTCTATATTCTTCAGGCAAAATATCCAGAGATACAGATCAACTTCTGGCAGATCTTTTT
The DNA here is from genome assembly GCF_002316955.1 of Proteiniphilum sp. UBA1028. Classification (NCBI taxonomy): domain Bacteria; kingdom Pseudomonadati; phylum Bacteroidota; class Bacteroidia; order Bacteroidales; family Dysgonomonadaceae; genus Proteiniphilum; species Proteiniphilum sp. UBA1028. The sequence goes on along the minus strand of NZ_DCEN01000034.1, from coordinate 9,208 downwards.
CTCATCGCTGCTCGGCGGATTTCTCGGCATTCTCTTCCTGATTCCCTTCCGCAAATATTTTGTGAAGGACATGCACGGCAAGCTTCCCTTCCCCGAGGCGACAGCCACCACGGAGATCCTGATGACCGGCGAGAAGGGAGGCAACAAAGCCCGCCTGCTCATCACCAGCGGACTCATCGGGGGGCTGTTCGACTTCTGTTTCTCCACTTTCCGCCTCTGGAGCGAAGAGATCACCACCCGCATCATCCCTGCCGGCGCCATGCTTGCCGACAAGTTTAAAATGGTACTCAAGTTCAACGTGAGCGCCCTCATCTTCAGCTTTGGCTACCTGGTCGGGCTACGTTATGCACTCATCATCACCGTCGGTTCCCTCCTCTCCTGGCTGGTGCTGGTACCCCTTGTGAACGAGATTGGTGCGCTGGCAGCTGCCACCGGCGGGGGCGTCAACCCCTTCGCCGCACTCTCGGCCGAAGCCATCTTCACCGAATATGTACGTCCCATCGGCATCGGTGCCATTGCCATGGCCGGCATCATCGGCATCATCAAGTCGTCCGGTGTCATCGGCAGCGCCTTCAAGCTGGCTACCGGTAAAAATATTGCCGGTGCCGGCGTGCAAGCAGACGAGAAGCGAACCAGCCGCGATCTGAAGATGTCGTTCGTGGCGCTCTTCCTCTTCCTCACCCTGATCGCCGTCTTCGTCTTCCTCCTCCTTGGAGTAAAGATCACACTGTTACAAGCCATCGTGGCGCTGATCACCATCACGGTAATCTCCTTTCTCTTTACAACTGTCGCTGCCAACGCCATCGCCATCGTCGGCTCCAATCCTGTGTCGGGGATGACCCTGATGACACTTATCCTCTCGTCGGTGATCCTCGTCGCCGTCGGCCTCGAAGGCTGGCAGGGTATGGTGAGCGGGCTCATCATCGGCGGCATCGTCTGCACCGCCCTCTCCATGGCGGGAGGATTCGTCACCGACCTGAAGATCGGTTACTGGATCGGCACCACCCCCGCCAAACAGGAGTCCTGGAAGTTCCTCGGCACCCTGGTGTCGGCAGCCACCGTGGGAGCAGTCATCTTTATCCTGAACGAGGCCTACGGCTTCGTCGCCACGCCCGAGCACCCCAACCCCATGGTCGCCCCGCAGGCCAACGCCATGGCCGCCATCATCGAACCCCTCATGGCGGGTAGCGGCGTCAGCTGGATGCTCCTCGGCATCGGCGCCGTCATCGCCATCCTGGTGAACTGGCTCGGTGTCTCGCCGCTGGCTTTTGCCCTCGGCATGTTTATCCCGCTACAGCTCAACACGCCGCTGGTTGTAGGGGGACTGCTCAACCACTGGATCAACAAGAGCAAGAAGGATCCGAAGCTGACCAATGCACGTCACCAGCGGGCCATCCTCATCTCCTCCGGCTTCATCGCCGGTGCGGCTCTCTTCGGTGTGGTGGGCGCACTCATCATCTTCCTCACGGGCGACAGCAACGCACTGAACTCGAACCTGTGGGCCGACCCTCACGGCACAGGTGCCCAGATCACGTCACTGGTCGCATTTCTGGGATTGCTGGCCTACTTTGTCTGGGAAACCAAACGAGCAAAGAGGGAAGATTAAAGGGTTGAAAGGTTTCAAGGTTTAGTCTAGAGGTTTATACGCTTGTAAAACATCGAAACAT
>NZ_DCEN01000034.1:4198-7262 GCF_002316955.1 Proteiniphilum sp. UBA1028 | reverse complement strand
AACCGGGACCAAGAACAAAGATTCGTATGAAAAAAACAACGATCCTGCTCTGTGCTATGATGCTGGCAATGGCATGCACAAAGAAGAGCAACAAAGAGGAGACAACAGGCGGGGAGGACCTCACCCAATACGTGAATCCTTTTATCGGTACTGCCTTCACGGGGCACACCTTCCCGGGAGCTACCTACCCGCTGGGGATGATGCAGCCGGGCCCCGAGACGGGCAACTTCTCCTGGGAATACTGCTCCGGATACTTTTACGACGATGAGCGAATCAACGGCTTCTCGCAGAACCGGCTCAACGGTACCGGGTGTGTGGACCTGGGCGACCTGCTCATGCAGCCCTTCTCGGGCGGGAAGCGGGACGACCTGAGCAGCCGCTTCGACAAAACCACCGAGAAGGCCTCCCCCGGCTACTACGCCGTGGAGCTGTCCGAGAACGACGTGAAGGTGGAGATCACCACTACTCCCCATGTCGCCTTTCACCGCTACACCTTTGCCAAAGACAAGGCCGCCAATGTGTTGGCCGATTTTCAAAGCGGGCTGGTGTGGCAGAAAGAACGGCTCCATACCCACGTGCTCGACAACGAGGTCACCTTCGAGAATGACCGCACCATCACCGGCTACACCCGTCGCCGTGAGTGGGTGGAACGTACCTACTACTTCGTGATCGAGTTCGACAAGCCGATCCTCGCTTCCGAGAAGCTCAACCCGCAGGACCCGCGCGAAAAGGCACCGCGCTACATCCTCACCTTCGATCCAGGTGAAGACTCCACCCTCCATATGAAGATCGCCATGTCCACAACCGGCATCGAAGGAGCCAAGGCAAACCTCGCTGCAGAGGCATCCGGCAAGGAGTTCGACCAGGCACACCGCGAAGCAAAAGCCGAATGGAACAGGTATCTCTCCCGGGTACAGATAGAAGGCACCAACGACCAGAAGACCAACTTTTACACCTCGCTCTACCACCTCTACATCCAGCCCAACAACATTGCGGACGTAGATGGCCGCTATGTCGGTCCCGCGCGCGAGATCACACAGTCCCCCACTGGAAAATATTACTCCACCCTGTCGCAATGGGATACCTTCCGTGCCGCCTTCCCCATGTATACCATCCTCAGCCCGGAGATCGTCTCCGACCTGGTCAACTCGATGGTCGACTACAGCGGACAGCAGGGACATCTACCCATCTGGGCGCTGATGGGGCAGGAGACCTTCACCATGATCGGCAACCACTCCATCCCGATGATCGTCGACGCAACCCTGAAAGGATTCACCGGCTTCGACGCAGAAAAGGCCTACGGCGAAATAAAAAAGTCGATCACCACCAGCAACCATCCCAAATCCGACTGGGATATTTACGACAAATACGGCTACTACCCCTACGATCTGATAAAGACAGAATCGGTCTCGCGTACGCTGGAGTGCGGCTTCGACGACTACTGCGCCGCCCTGATGGCCCAAAAACTCGGCAAAACGGACGACTATGCATTTTTCATGAAACGGGCCAACTACTATAAAAACCTGTTCGACAAAGAGAGCAACACCATGCGGCCCAAAGACGCCAACGGCAAGTGGCTCACCCCCTTCGATCCCTACGAGCTCGCCCACGCCGATTCACAAGTAGGCGGGCACTACACCGAAGGCAATGCCTTGCAATACACCTGGCATGTGTTACAGGATATTCCCGGCCTCATTGAACTGATGGGCGGCAAGGAAGAGGCAACGAAAGTGCTCGACTATCTCTTCCATACCAAGCAGGAATCTACCGGCAAGCTCTCCGACGTGACGGGACTCATCGGCCAGTACGCCCACGGTAACGAGCCGAGCCACCACGTGGCGTACCTCTACTCCTGGCTCAATCGCCCGAAGGAGACGCAACGGCTGGTACGGCAAATCACTTCCGACTTCTACCAGAACAAGCCCGACGGGCTCATTGGCAACGACGACTGTGGCCAGATGTCCGCCTGGTACCTTTTTTCTGCCATGGGCTTTTACCCGGTCAACCCTGTCAGCGGCGAGATGGTCTTCGGCGCACCGCAGCTTCCGAAGGTATCCATCCAGGTGGGCGAAGGCAAGACCTTCACCGTGGAGGCAAAGAACCTCTCCGCAGAAAACATGTATGTCGATAAAATTGAGTGGAACGGCCGACCCTTCGACCAGCAATTCATCTCCTATGCAGACATCATGCAGGGTGGTACCCTGGTATTTTACATGACCTCCGCATCGCAGTCGTAACAGGCTGCTGCCTGCCCGGGACGGAAAACTTCAATGCCGGTGTCCTGCGGGATCGTAGGAAAGGACGATCTCGCGGGAGACGAACGACTCCTGTCCTGCCCGGTCCGTGCAATAGACCGTGAAGTGGTAGTGCCCTTCCCGCAGCGGCAGCCCGTTTATGGTGGCAGGGATCACAATATGCCGGTGCGCTACGGCAGCCTGCTTCTTCCCGGCAATGGGTGTCTCTCCCAGGGCCACAAAGTCCCTCTCCAGCCATGTTCTTTCAAAGGTGACGCTGTCTGCCGCTGCCCGTGTCGCGGCACCCTGTGCTTGCACCTCTTTGTCCGTCGCAGCAGCCCGCATACCGTCTCCGGCGAGCCCCGTCCCCGATGATTCAGCATGGCTTTTTCTGGCCGTGCCGGCAATCCCCGCGTCGTGCGTATGCCCGTCGAATGCCCCGTGGATATTCACCTTGTACGATGCCAGTGCCTCGTTGTCCGTAAATTCCACCTCAAAATGGAGCGCACTTCCCGGCATCACCACTTCGTCCACTGCCGGCCCTGTCACCGTGACGACCGGCTTTTCGTTGTCCAGAGACACCTTTTCGCACGCAGCAAAGAGGAACACGCCCAAAAAAACGCCACATGCCGAAATCCATTTTTTTTCCATTTTTTTGAATTTTATTGATTGAGATTATTCATAAAACTTTCGCATATTTTGTAGAACGTAAAAAAGAGCAGACCTGTGAATAGTTACGATAAACCAAATGGGCAAAAACAAGTTTACTGGAATTATACCATGGCGGGCAAATATCTACGTCAGTAAACGAAGGCAAACATTGAAACATT
>NZ_DCEN01000034.1:0-3937 GCF_002316955.1 Proteiniphilum sp. UBA1028 | reverse complement strand
AAACATTAAAACATTCAAAACGGCACCTTCAAAATCAGTTGCAGGTTTCTCCCCGGCTCCGGCGCATTCAGCCGGCGATAGAAGCTCAGGTGATTGAGAAAGGCAACATCGAAGAAGTTGTCGACCTGAATATCGGTGATGACACGCCGTCCCCCCATCCGCCACTGCAGGTGAGCCGACAGGCCCCAGAGGGAGGTGCCGGACGTCTGCTCCTCGTTTTTGGCGATCCGGTGCTGTGCCATCACCCACCGGTGATCCAGCCGCAATGTATAGTGTGCGAGCGCACCGCCGCCCTCGCCGGTGTAGGCCACCTCCGAAGCGATCGTTGCCGGCGGCGAGAAAGGCAGCGGATAGTGGTCCGTCAGATTCCGGTTGTAGACATAAGAGAGATCCGACGCCAGCCGCCAATGGCCGTCGAAAACATATGCGGCCGTCACCTCCCCCCCCGCCATCAGCGCCCCGGACTGCCGGTAGGCATAGATCTGTCCGGCATGGGGCAACAGAGACCACTCGCCCGTTGGCTCCAGGTATATATAATTCGAGAAGTGCGACACAAAAGGATTCAGGACGAGGCGAAGCCCCGCTGCAGCAAACCGGTACTCCAGGTCCAGCTGCACCCCCCTTTCCGGGTTCAGCCCGTTATTGCCCGACTCGTGCCGGAAGGCTCCGTGGTGCACACCGTTCGAAGCCAGCTCGTTCGCCCCCGGGTAACGGAAGCTTCTTCCTGCATTCATTTTCAACGTATGCCGATCGTCGGGCGTATAGGTAAAGCCGATCCCTCCGGAGAAGTCACCAAAGTCCCTCCGCAGCGCCGCCGCCCGTTGTGCATAGAAGGTAGCCTGCTCCTGCGGATATCCCTGCGTCTGCAGATAATCCGCCAGCAGCGCATCGTAATAGCCCTGCACCGACAGTCGCCCCACATCGTAGCGGATGCCGCCGGTCAGCAGGAACCGGTCGTTCAGGCGAACGCTGTGCAGCCAGTAGGCCCCGGCGGAGAGACGGTCAAAGCCCGGCAGCAGGAACGAATATCCCCCCACCCTGTTGTGCTGATACTCCCCCGAGATGCCCGCCGTCCGCATCCAACGCTCCCCCTCCCCTGTCACGCGGCGCATGTTAGCCGTGTAGGTATGCAACAGGAACTGCAGCTCCTTGTCGCGATTGTTCACCGGCGGTGTCTGGTTGCCGTAGTGCGTGTGAAACTGCGCCATCTCACAACGGTTGTTCCGCTGAAAGCCCAGGTCCACCAGCAACCGTGCGGCTTTCCCCGTTTGCCATGCCGAGTGCGAGACCAGCTTCAGGTGATCCGACGTGGCGAACGGCAACTCCACATTCCGCAGATCACCGTCCGGCTCCAGTCGCCCAAGAGACGGGATGCCGTGTGCCCCCGGGAAGAAGCCGTTCTTCGTCGACACGGCCGAAAGATGCAGCCCGCTCTCCACCTTCTCCGCCGCGTAGCGAGCCGAGAGCGAAAAATTATACTCCCTCCCGGCCGTGTTCTTCAACCGCCGTCCGTATAGCGGCATCTGCCAGGTGAGGTACGTCAGCGAGTCCGCCGGGATGCGGTAGTCGGCATACTGCTGCACCGTTGTTCGTGCCCGCAGGAACCACCTTCCCCTTTTGCGGCTCGCCATCACCGACATCCCCAGCAGGTCGTTGTTCGACTTCCCGATCAGCGTCGCGTCGCCCCAAAACATGTCGTTCTCCGGCACGTGGGGCGGCAAAATCTCAATCACCCCACCCATGGCATCGGAGCCGTGGTAGAGCGACATCGGCCCTTTGTACACCCTCACTTTGTCCACGTCATACTGGTCCACCTCCAGCCCATGATCGGCTCCCCACTGCTGGTTCTGCTGCACGATGCCCCGGTCCACCACCGCCACCCGGTTGAAGGCCATGCCGCGAATCACCGGCTTGGAGAGTCCCGCGCCGATATCCATCGAGGCGATGCCCGGCAAGGAAGACAACGTCTGCACAAAGTTGCCCCCATTATGTTGAAGCAGGTAGTGGCGTCCAATCTCTTCCACGGGAAGGGAGCTGATTCTGTTCTCCTGCGCGCCGCGACGGACACTGACGGTGACTTCCGGCAGCTCGTGGGTCGTGATGTCCACGGACAGCGAATCATCCTGTAATTCCGGCAGCACGAGGGCTCCATAGGCATATTCGGTTACTCCCGCCATCCATAACAGCAGGATAAATAAAATCTTCATTGGAAAAAATTAATCGGTTTAAGAAAGACGATTGCACCCGGCACATAGGCCCTCAATCACCACAAACACCTCCCGGGTCACAAAATCGTCCGGCAATTCCGCGTCGAGCCGCGTTTTACCGTGCAGGCAAAGCACCTCGTCGCACTTGCCGCAGTGAAAATGCGCATGCAACGGCTCCCGGCCGGGATGATGCCCGTTGAGCGCATACCGCACCGAATTATCGTTCAACACGATACGGTGAATCACTCCTTTCTCCTCCAGCGTCTTCAGCGTCCGGTAGAAGGTCACCCGGTCGAACAACTCCGGAAAAGGCTTTTTCATCTCCTCCTCCGACAGCGCCGTCTCGCTCTGCAGCAAGCCGGTCAGGATGAACTTCCGGCATCCGGTATTTTTTAAATCGTGGCGGTGCAATATCTCTTCAACAGTCATACGAAACAATATTTCAAATGCAACAATGTTGCAAATATAAATTGTTTTCGTTTATCTGCAAAAGGAAAAGAATATTTTCTGTTTTTTTAGGAATAATGGAAGTAGGTTCCTGCACAGCGATAAGAGACGCCCATAACAGAAGGCGGAAGATGGATGATAAAAGACAGTGATGATGAATAGCAAAAAAACGTTCCCGGTGTCGAAGGCCGACGCCGGGAACCCAATGCCGGTAACCGGCTATATTTCTAACGATTGAGGTACCACGCGCACATCCGCTGCACCCCTTTTTCAATCCCGACCGAGTGCTTCCAGCCCAGGTTATGCAGTTTCGACACATCCGTCAGCTTGCGCATCGTGCCGTCCGGTTTGGTATCGTCAAAGGTAATTTCGCCCTCGTAGCCAAGGGTGCTTTTAATCAGGTACGCCAGGTCACGGATCGATATTTCCTCGCCCGTGCCGATGTTGATGTGGCAGTTTCGCACCTCCGTGCCATCGCCCTTCAAATCACGGAAATCCACCCGCTCCATGATGTAGACGCACGCATCCGCCATCTCCTCGCTCCAGAGGAACTCACGCAACGGCATGCCCGTCCCCCAGAGCGACAGTCGTTCACCGTCAATCCCATATTTCTGGAGGAGAGCCACAATCTCCTGCCTGGGGTGATTGCCTGTCACCCCCTCCACCGGGCGCCGGTCCAGGTCTCTCTCAATGGCAGGCCAGTCCCCTTTCGCCAGGCATCTGGCGAGGTGCATCTTGCGGACCATTGCCGGCAGCACGTGGCTCCGTTCCAGGTCGAAGTTGTCATTCGGCCCATAGAGGTTTGTCGGCATCACCGCGATAAAGTTGGTTCCATACTGCAGGTTGAAGCTCTCGCACATCTTCAGCCCCGCAATCTTGGCAATGGCATACGGCTCGTTGGTATATTCCAGCGGGCCTGTCAGCAGCGACTCCTCCCGCATCGGCTGCGGCGCCTCCTTCGGGTAGATGCAGGTACTGCCCAGGAAGAGCAGCTTCTTCACGCCACGACGCCAGCTCTCCCCAATCACGTTATTTTGTATCTGCAGGTTGCGGTAAATGAAATCGGCCCGGTACGTATTGTTGGCCACAATCCCCCCCACATGTGCCGCTGCCAGGAACACATAGTCAGGCTGCTCCTCCTCAAAGAAACGCGCCACGGCCACCCCATCCATCAGATCCAGCTCCCTGTGCGTCCGTCCGATCAGGTGGGTGTATCCCTTTTGTTTCAGGTTGTTCCAGATGGCCGACCCTACCAGACCCCGGTGGCCGGCAACATAAATTTT
>NZ_DCEN01000074.1:60818-95631 GCF_002316955.1 Proteiniphilum sp. UBA1028 | reverse complement strand
ACGACATTTATATGACTCGCGACAACAGGTCTTACCTGAAAGAGCGGGGCATCCGCCACACAGGAAGACCGCTTGGGCGAAAACCTAAAAAAGAGGCGCAAACCCGCTATAAGAGAGAGAAACAGAGAAAAGAAAAAAATGAGCGTAATCAAATTGAAGGCAAGTTTGGACAAGGGAAAGCCGGCTACAATAGGAACAAAATAATGACACAATTATCCGACACTCACGAGAGTTGAGTAGCAAGTATTGTATTTATAATGAATATCCTTCGAGCGATGGAGGATGTTTTTTTGCAAATTTTCAAAGAACGTTTTTGCTGTCTGTTTTTTCAGATTAAGCGTATGAAAAATCAAACCGCAGAGCCTTGTTTATATTCTGTGGCGTGAGACTTTTTCAGCAAACCCTAGTGAAAAGATAAGAGAAAGCTGCGGTAAATTTGAAAATATTTCAATTTCTCATGTTTACAATGGGAAAAATATTTCCACAAAAAAAGAAGTAAAACAACTGCTTAAATTAAGAAAATTGATCTTTTAATAAAATAGGCATTTATAGATTCTATAAATCTTATTAATTATTTCAATACAGCTTTTCTTCTTTTTGCCGGTTTATTGTGAAAATTAAGTATATTTTTGTGATAATCTTTGTCAGACCGTTTTAGCGAAATTCCAATAAGAGTCTGAGTTTTTTTGAATTGTTTTTTAAATTGTTTTTTTGTGCGACAGTCTGTGTACGTACACAACGCCGGAAGCAACAAATCATTTCAAAACCTTCAAACATCGCATTGTTTGAGATCTGCCTTTCCGGTCACAGAAAAAAACGAATAAAAACCGAGCAAAAAGGAACAGCTCCCGGGAATAGCAAAAAAAGGACAATTAATTATTCTGATTAACAACAACATACCAAATAAAACCAAAAAAAATGGAACAACACCCAGCAAGGAAAAGTGAGTCGCGGGGATTTTACAAACTGTCTCCGGTACAGCGTATAGGATTCGGCGCAGGCGACCTCGCACAGAACCTTATCTACCAGACAGTATCCATGTACCTGCTGATCTTTTACACCAATGTCTTCGGACTTCCGGCAGCGACAGCCGCCGTTATGTTCCTCATAGTCCGTCTTATCGACGTGGTGTGGGATCCCATTGTGGGAGCTTTCGTGGACAAGCGGAACCCGAAGATGGGGAAATATCGTTCCTGGCTAATACTGGGTGGTGTGCCACTGACCGGATTTGCCATCCTTTGCTTCTGGAACGGCTTTTCCGGCTCGCTGCTCTATGCCTACATCACCTATGTGGGCATGTCGATGGCATATACACTGGTCAATGTTCCCTATGGAGCACTCAATGCCTCACTTACCCGCGACACCGACGAGATTACCAAGCTCACCGCTACCCGCATGTTCCTGGCCAACCTTGGGGGACTGGCTGTAGCCTATGGGATTCCCATCATCGTGAAGAGCCTCTCTCCCGACGGGCTAATCAACTCGGCCGAATCGGGTAGCGCCTGGTTCACCACCATGACCATCTACGCGCTGGTCGGCCTGGCACTCTTGATCTTCTGCTACACCCAGACCAAGGAGCGGGTGGTAATGGACGAAAAGGACACACAGGATGTAAAAGTGTCCGACCTCTGGATCGAATTTGTCCGCAACCGCCCGCTGCGTGTGCTGGCATTCTTCTTCATCACGGCCTTTGCCATGATGGCCATTGGGAACTCGGCCGGATCTTATTACATGATCTACAACGTGCATGCGCCTGATATGGTGCCCTACTTCATGGCCCTCGGCTCCATTCCGGCATTTATTTTCATGCCCATGGTGCCTGCCATCAAACGTGCCATCGGCAAGAAGCAGATGTTTTACGTCTTCCTCTCCGTGGCCATCTTTGGGATGGGACTGCTTTATGCCATCTCTGTCATCCCCGCACTGAAGAATCAGGTGTGGTTGGTGTTGGTGGCACAGTTTATCAAGTCCACCGGCGTAATTGTCGCCACCGGATATATGTGGGCACTGGTACCGGAGGTGATCTCCTACGGGGAGCACAAGACTGGCAGGCGAATTTCGGGCATTGTCAACGCCCTGACGGGTATCTTCTTCAAAGCCGGCATGGCGCTGGGAGGTGTGGTACCCGGCTTTGTGCTGGCGTTTGTGGGATTTGACGAAAAAAATGCTGTTTCACAGACTCCGTTTGTGGAACAGGGCATCCTCTGGCTCGTGGCAGTCATTCCTGCGTTGTTGCTTATATTGGCTATGTTCATCATCTCCCGCTATGAACTGGAGGATGATGTGATCGACCGGCTCAATCTGGAGATTGAAGCCAGACAAGAACAAAAATGACAAACCTTCGCTAATTTACCCCATTATGAAGACAAAAAAAACGGCAAACAGGATGTTATTCGCAGTCTTATCATCTGCTTATCTCCTGAGTTGCGGTTCCCCAAAAAATGAACAAGCTCCCTCCCTGAAAGAGGCCTACAATGAAAAATTCCTGATAGGTACAGCCCTGAATGCCGGCCACAATTATGGGAGAGATACTCTCGGCTTGAACGTAATTACGCATCATTTCAATTCGATCGTTGCCGAAAACTGCATGAAAAGTATGCATCTTCAGCCCACGGAAGGAGTATTCTTCTTTGACGAAGCCGACCAATTTATACAGTTTGGCGAAGAGAACCACATGCACATCGTAGGACATACGCTCATCTGGCACTCTCAAGCTCCCGACTGGTTCTTCTCTGATGAGAAAGGAGATGATGTTACTCGCGAAGTATTGATTGAACGGATGCGAAACTATATCCATACGGTTGTCGGTCGCTACAAAGGGCGCGTTGACGGATGGGATGTGGTGAACGAGGCAATCCTCGATGACGGCAGCTGGCGCAATACCAAGTTCAGAGAGATCGTCGGCGATGATTACATCAAGCTGGCCTTTCAGTTTGCACGGGAAGCCGATCCCGATGCGGAGCTCTACTACAACGACTATGCCATGTCACAGGAAGGAAAACGCAACCGAGTGGTAGAAATGGTAAAAAAACTACAGGAGGATGGTGTCAGGATAGACGGCATCGGCATGCAGGGTCATATGGGAATGGATTATCCCGACATCGGTGAATTTGAAAAAAGCATCGAAGCTTTCGCCGCGCTCGGCGTGAAAGTGATGATCACCGAAATGGATATCACCCTGCTACCCTTCCCTGCCGGAGAAACGGCTGAGGTTTCACTAAATGCCGGTTATCAGGAAAAGATGAATCCCTATGCCAACGGCCTTCCCGAAGAAGTGGAAGCTGCGTTCAATAAACGGTACACCGACTTCTTCCGTCTCTTTCTGAAGCATCGGGACAAGATCAGCCGTGTCACCCTCTGGGGCCTGACCGACAGGGACAGCTGGCGAAACGACTGGCCCATCACGGGCAGGACCGATTACCCGCTGCTTTTCGACCGCAACTACCAGCCCAAGCCGGTTGTGCAGCAACTGATTGATCTGACAAACGAATAACCAAATAAAAAATTTACACAATGAAAGAACCGAGATATCTCGTGCCGGGCGACTATATGGCCGATCCGGCGGCACATGTCTTTAACGACAAGCTCTATATCTATCCATCCCACGACTGGGAGAGCGGCATTCCTGAAAACGACAACGGCGATCATTTCAACATGAAGGACTACCATGTTTTTTCAATGGATGATGTGGAACAGGGAGAGGTAACCGATCACGGCGTGGTCCTGCGAACAGAGGATATTCCCTGGGCCGGGCGCCAACTCTGGGACAGCGACGTGGCTTTCCGCAACGGAAAATACTATATGTACTTCCCGCTGAAAGACCAAAATGATATCTTCCGCATCGGCGTCGCCATCAGCGACAGACCGGAAGGCCCATTCATTCCGCAGGAAAATCCCATTAAAGGGAGTTACAGCATGGACCCCTGCATCTGGCCCGACAAGGATGGCGAATATTATATGTACTTCGGCGGTCTGTGGGGCGGTCAGCTGCAACGCTACCGAAACAACAAGGCACTGGAGTGTGCACTGCTGCCGGAAGGAGATGAACCCGCCCTTTGCCCAAAGGTGGTGCGACTGAGAGAAGATATGCTGGAGTTTGCCGAAGAACCGCGCGACCTGATGATACTCGATGAGAAGGGAAAGCTCCTGTCGGCAGGTGACACCAAACGTCGCTTCTTCGAAGCTTCCTGGATGCATTACTACAATGGCAAGTACTACTTCTCCTACTCCACGGGAGACACCCACCTGATCTGCTACGCCACCGGGGATAACCCCTACGGCCCATTCACCTATCGGGGCGTAATCCTGACACCCGTGGTGGGATGGACTACACACCACTCCATCGTGGAGTTCAAAGGGAAGTGGTACCTCTTCCACCACGACTGTGTACCCTCGAAAGGGAAAACATGGCTCAGGAGCCTGAAGGTGGCTGAATTGAAGTACAACCCGGACGGATCCATTCAACCCATTAAAGGAACGGCTGAATAATGGGAAAGAAAACGGTCTCTCTGATCATGCTTCTCTGCTTTACGGCTATCGGCCAGCTCAGCGCCGAAGATGGCAGCAGGCTGTGGCTGCGTTTTCAGCTACAGGAGAAGACAAATTTGCCGGACTTCTCCGGCATTCAGGGGGAACTGTCGTCGATAGCCCTGCAGGAGTTTCAGCTTGCCTGGGAGGAGATGACTGGAAACAGTTTATTAGAAACGGACAAACCGACAGGCCACACCCTCCTGATCGGCACCCTGGAAAACCGGCTTATCAGAAGACTCGTTGATCGAGAAGAACTCCATGAGCTGGGCCCGGAAGGATATATCCTCCGCAGTGTGATGCAGGGAAAGGATCGTTTCACGATTATCGCCTCCACGAAAGAAAACGGCCTCCTCTATGGGGCGTATCACCTGCTACGATTAATACAAACCAACAAGTATAACGACACACTCCGCATCACCGAACGTCCGCGTTACGACATCCGCATCCTCAACCACTGGGATAACCTCAACGGAACCGTAGAACGGGGTTATGCCGGCTACTCCATCTGGCAGTGGGATCAGCTACCGGAGCAGATTTCTCCCCGGTACAGGGAATATGCCCGTGCCAACGCCTCTGTCGGCATAAACGGCACGGTGCTCAATAACGTGAATGCCTCGCCCGACATCCTGACAGACGACTACCTGAAAAAGGCAAAAGTGATTGCCGATATCCTGCGCCCTTACAAGATTAAAGTGTATCTGTCGGTAAATTTTTCATCACCCAAAATATTGGGTGGAATACCCGATTCCGATCCGCTGAACCCACGCGTACGGCAATGGTGGCAGGAAAAGGCCAGAGAGATATATCGGCTGATTCCCGACTTCGGCGGTTTTCTGGTGAAGGCCAACTCCGAAGGACAGCCCGGCCCACAGGATTATGGACGAACCCATGCAGATGGAGCCAACATGCTGGCCGATGCTCTGCAACCGCATGGCGGGATTGTGATGTGGCGGGCTTTTGTCTACAACCCTACCGAAGAAGACCGGGCAAAACAGGCCTACAGTGAATTTATGCCGCTAGACGGACAGTTTAGAAAGAATGTCGTCATACAGGTGAAGAACGGTCCTGTCGACTTTCAGCCAAGGGAACCTTTCAGCCCCCTCTTTGGATCCATGAAGCAAACTGCCCTGATGCCGGAGCTACAGATTACGCAGGAGTACCTCGGCTTTTCGAACCACCTGGTTTATCTGGCCACACAGTGGAAGGAGTTTCTGGAGAGCGACACCCATTGCAACGGAGACCACTCCACCGTTGCCAAAACAACCGACGGCACCCTTTATCAACATCCGGTGAGCGCCATCGCCGGCGTCGCCAATATCGGACAAGACGCCAACTGGTGCGGGCACCATTTTGCACAGGCCAACTGGTACGCCTTCGGCAGGTTGACCTGGGACCATACACTCCCTGCAGAAGAGATCGCCGACGAATGGATACGTATGACCTTTTCAAACCGGGACGACTTTGTTGCACCGATAAAACAGCTGATGCTCTCTTCGTGGGAAGCAGCAGTGAACTATATGATGCCGTTGGGACTGCACCACATCTTCGCTTGGAATCACCATTACGGCCCCGAACCCTGGTGCGATATTCCCGGAGCACGACGGGACTGGCTGCCTCCCTACTATCACAACGCCAGCGAAAAGGGCATCGGCTTTGACCGAACCACAACCGGCAGCAATGCTGTCTCGCAATACTGCTCTCCATTGAACGGGCAGTTCAACGATGTGAACAGCTGCCCCGAAGAACTGCTTCTTTGGTTTCACCATGCTCCATGGAGTCACCGGATGCAAAACGGACGCACCTTGTGGGAGGAGCTCTGTTACCGTTACGACGACGGCGTACAGCAGGTTCGGGAGTTTCAAAAAACATGGGACCGGATGGAACCCTATCTGGACAGGGAGCGGTTCCGCCATGTGCAGTCACGCCTCAGGATACAGTCGCGCGATGCCGTCTGGTGGAAAGATGCCTGCCTGCTCTATTTCCAGACCTTCTCCCGAATGTCCATCCCATACGACATCGAGCGGCCGATACACGAATTGGAAGAACTAAAACAGATCAAATTGGATCTCAAACACCATAATTGAAATCTGAGTGGTGTGAGGGGGATGATCCACCTGCCGGATTGACTCTCAAACACCATAATTGAAACGCTGAGGATGAAATTGCAATGTTAATAAATTACGAAACAAAGCTGATAACTGGAAGCTTATCGCTAAGAAATAGGAAAATCAAATGATAAAAACATGGAGATGGTTTGGCAAAAAAGATCCCATCAGGCTTGAAATGCTTCGGCAAATCGGCGTAGAGGGGATCGTGACGGCACTCTATGACGTGCCGCCCGGTAACGTGTGGAGTGCCGAAGAAATTGAAGAACTCAAGCAAACCATTGAGCAGGCCGGGCTTTTCTGGTCTGTAGCCGAAAGCCTGCCCGTGCCGGAAGAGATCAAATATGGAGATGAAAGCCGTGACCGGTTGATCGAAAACTATCAAGTCAGTCTTGCCAACCTCGGCAAAGCAGGTGTGAAAACAATATGTTATAATTTTATGCCCGCTATTGACTGGGTACGCACCGATTTGGAACACGAATTGCCGGATGGCAGCACCACCCTCTACTTCGACAGAATCCGTTACGCCTGTTTCGACTGTAAAATACTGGGAAGGGCAGGAGCGGAAAAAGATTATACCAAAGAAGAAGTCGAAAAGGTTGATCAGCTGTACCGCGTGATGACCGAGGCGGAAAAAGAGAGGCTGATCGATACGATTATCGTCAAGACACAAGGTTTTATCCACCGGAGAATGCCGGGCATGAATTCCGGACCGGTAGAAGAGTTCAGGAAGCTGCTGCAAAAGTATGAAGGTATCAACAGAGAGCTCCTGCGTGAAAACTTGAAATATTTCCTCCGGCAGGTGGTGCCCGTCGCTGAAGAGCATGGCATCATGCTTTGTATCCATCCCGATGATCCGCCGTTTCCGGTGTTTGGACTGCCGCGCATTGTTAGCGACGAGGAAGATATCGACTGGATCCTCCGCTCCATAGCAAGTCCCGCCAATGGTCTCACACTCTGCGCAGGATCGCTGAGTGCTGGCACCCAAAACGATGTCCCTGCATTAGCCGCCAAATTTGTCAGCCGAATCGGCTTTGCCCATCTCAGGAGCACACAACTGCTTCCCGAAGGCGATTTTATGGAAGCGCCGCATCTGGAAGGTGATGGAAAGCTGATTGAGGTAATACGCAAACTGGAGAAAAAAAGGCCGGATATTCCCATGCGGGTAGACCACGGGAGGGTGCTCCCCGGCGACAGAGAGATGCCTCATAACCCGGGCTACTCTTTCTATGGACGGATGTTCGCCCTGGCACAGGTAGAAGGAATGATGGCCGTGGTACGCAAAGAAATTGAAGAAAGTAAATAGCAAAAAAAATTACTTATGGGAGAATTATTCAATATAAACGAAAGAGTAATCCTCATCACCGGAGGTACAGGGATACTGGGAAGCGTGATTGCCTCCTATCTGGCCGGCGAAGGCGCCAGGATGGTGATTCTGGGGAGGAGAAAAGAAGCTGGAGAAGCATTGGTAAAAGAGATTAGAGAGAAAGGCGGAGAAGCCATATTCCTACGAACCGATGTGATGAACGAGGCCTTGCTTTTAAAAAACAGGGAGGAGATTATGAGCCGATACGGACAGATCGATGCTCTGCTGAATGCCGCCGGAGGCAATATGGCCGGCGCCAACATCCCGCCTGAGAAAACCTTCTTCGACCTGGATATGGATCAGTTTGACGAGGTGGTCCGTCTCAACCTTACCGGCACTGTGCTACCTTCGCAGGTTTTTCTCGAACCAATGGTGGAAAGAAAAAAGGGGGTGATCCTCAACTTCTCCTCCATGGCTGCCTTTCGTCCCATGACCCGTGTTGTGGGTTATGCTGCTGCAAAGGCGGGCGTCACCAATTTCACCCAGTTTCTGGCCAACGAAGTAGCCACGAAATTTGGAGAGGGGATCCGGGTGAATGCCATCGCTCCCGGTTTCTTTTTAACCGAACAGAACCGGGAGCTACTCACCAATCCTGACGGTAGCTACACCCAACGCGGAGGAGATGTAATCCGACAAACACCTTTCAAGCGGCTGGGACGGCCGGAGGAGCTGTGTGGCACCATCCATTATCTGGTAAGCGATGCTTCTGCCTTTGTGACCGGTACCACTATCACAGTGGATGGCGGATTCAATGCGTTTGCCATGTAAGCCGGCATTAGTCTGCAAAAAAATAAATAAGTATAACAATCAGCAAACAAACAAAAACAGACAATGTATTTATTGGGATTTGACATCGGTAGTTCATCCGTAAAAGCTGCACTGGTGGATGCCGAAACAGGCAAGATTGCAGCATCGGATTATTTTCCAAAAACGGAGATGTCCATGCGGGCCGTGCAGGCCGGCTGGGCTGAACAGGATCCGGAAATGTGGTGGGACAACCTGAAGCTGGCCAATGCATCGGTATTGGCACAATCGAAAGTAGACCCTCAGGATATAAAAGCAATCGGTATCTCCTGGCAGATGCACGGGCTGGTAATGGTGGACAGAGGCCATCGGCTGCTCCGTCCATCTATCATCTGGTGCGACAGTCGGGCAGTACCATACGGAGAGATGGCATTCAGGACAATCGGTGAAGAAAAATCATTGTCGCATCTGCTCAACTCACCCGGCAACTTCACTGCCTCCAAGCTGGCCTGGGTAAAAGAACATGAACCGGAATTGTACGATCAGGTTTACAAGATTATGCTTCCCGGCGACTATATTGCCATGAAGCTGACTGGTGAAATCGGCATGACCGTGGAGGGTTTTTCGGAGGGAATCTTTTGGGATTTTAAGGAGAACCGTATTTCGCAGGATATTTTGGATCACTTTGGGTTTGACAGGGAAATACTTCCTTCGTTGACCCCCGTCTTCGGAATACAGGGAAAGGTTACCACCGCTGCAGCGAAAGAGCTGGGGCTGCATCCCGGTACGCCGGTAAGCTACCGCGCCGGAGACCAACCGAACAATGCCGTGTCACTCAACGTGTTTAACCCCGGCGAGATAGCTTCCACCGCAGGTACATCGGGAGTGGTATATGGAGTGTTGGATGAAGTAAAGTATGACCCGCTGTCGCGTGTGAACATCTTCGCCCACGTAAATCACCAGCCGGCACAGACTCGGCTGGGAGTACTTCTGTGCATCAACGGCACCGGCATTCTCAACTCGTGGATCAAAAAGAACATGACACCTGCCCGTCTGGATTACAACCAGATGAACGAACTGGCTGCTCAATCGCCAATCGGAGCAAAAGGTATCTCGGTTATACCTTTCGGCAACGGAGCCGAACGGGTACTGGAGAACAAAGACAGCGGCAGCTCCTTCCATGGCATCAACTTCAACATCCACTCCCTCGCCGATATCCTCCGGGCTGCGCAGGAGGGGATCGTCTTTTCGTTCCAGTACGGAATGGAAATCATGAAGAAGCTGGGAATGGATATCAGGGTAATCCGTGCCGGAAATGCCAACATGTTTCTCAGCCCTCTGTTCCGCGAAACCCTTGCAGCAATAAGCGGTGCGGTCATCGAACTCTACGACACCGATGGGGCTGCCGGGGCTGCCAAGGCTGCCGGCATCGGAGCAGGTATCTATCGTTCACCACAGGAAGCTTTTGCCTCCCTGAAAAAAATCATGATTGTGGAACCCGATACGCAGCATGCCGGCAGGTATATGGAAGCTTACGACCGCTGGAAAAAATATTTATAATAAAACATCATCAATCTCTTATTAATTCAATATAAATATGGAAACTGAAAAAAATGCAAAAGAGTTTTTCCCGGGAATCGGGAAAATTAAGTTTGAAGGCAAAGAGAGCCGTAACCCCATGGCATTCCGTTATTATGATGCCGAAAAAGTGGTCTACGGCCGTAAAATGAAGGATTGGTTTAAATTCTCCATGGCTTACTGGCACACCCTCTGTGCCGAGTCGAGCGATCCATTTGGAGAAGAGACCAAGGATTTTGCGTGGAACAACGGCAGCGATGTCATTGAAAAAGCCAAACAGAAGCTGGACGCCGGTTTTGAGTTTATGCAGAAGATCGGCATTGACTACTTCTGTTTTCACGATGTGGATTTGGTTGACGGAGGAAACTCCCTGGAAGAGTATGAATCCAATCTAAAGGCAATCGTGGCCTATGCTAAAAAGAGGATGGCAGAGACAGGCATCAAGTTGCTCTGGGGCACAGCCAACGTGTTTGGCCACAAGCGATATATGAACGGAGCCGCCACCAACCCGGATTTTGACGGTGTGGCCTTTGCCGCCACACAGATTAAGAACGCACTGGATGCCACCATCGAACTGGGCGGTGAAAACTATGTATTCTGGGGTGGTCGTGAAGGGTATATGAGTCTGTTGAACACCGACATGAAACGGGAGAAAGAGCATCTGGCAATCATGCTGGGAAAAGCACGTGATTATGCTCGCTCGAAAGGATTCAAGGGCACCTTCTTCATCGAACCCAAACCAATGGAACCCACCAAACACCAGTACGACGTGGATGCGGAGACAGTGATCGGCTTCCTGCGCGCACACGGACTCGACAAAGATTTCAAGCTGAACGTGGAGGTAAACCATGCTACCTTGGCCGGACATACCTTTGAACACGACCTGCAGTGCGCAGTTGATGCCGGTATGCTGGGCTCCATCGATGCCAACAGGGGCGATTATCAGAACGGATGGGATACCGATCAGTTCCCGATTGATGTGTACGAACTGACCCAGGCAATGCTGGTGATTCTGCAGGGTGGAGGATTGCAAGGAGGTGGCACCAACTTCGACGCCAAGACACGCCGCAACTCTACCGATCTGGAAGACATCTTCATCGCCCACATTGCCGGCATGGATGCCTTTGCCCGCGCTTTGGAGGCTGCAGCAGCCATCCTGGAAGAATCTCCCTATCTCTCTATGCGCAAGAATCGGTATGCTTCTTTCGACAGCGGCAAGGGCAAAGCGTTTGAAGAAGGTAAACTTTCTTTGGAGGATCTGCGCGAATATGCCCTCGCTCTGGGTAGAGAGCCGGCCCAGATCAGTGGCAAACAGGAGCTGTACGAAGCTATTGTGAACATGTATATTTGATCTGCTGCCCATAAAAGATCAACCACCCGCATAGGGGTGGTTGATCTTTCTTAAAATACCGTTTCAACCTCAGAAAATGGATTCGTTGCCTCTCTTATCCTTTATCATAAACCTTTTCACCAATGAGACCTTCTTTACAAGTTTCTGTTAGCAGCATCATGCCGACACTCCTCGCATTGTTTCTTGTCACAGCATCATACGGAGCAATCAAACTGCCTCCGTTGCTCTCCGACAACATGGTGATACAGCGTGACAGGCCCATTCGCCTCTGGGGCAGTGCCGATGTAGGAGAGAAGGTGACCGTCCGGTTTAAACAGAAGAGCTACCAGACTGTTGCCGGTCATCAGGGTGAATGGTCTCTTCTTTTAGATCCCTCCGTAGCCGGAGGCCCCTATATACTGGAAATAAATGAGCACGTCCTGCACAATGTGATGGTCGGTGACGTATGGGTCTGTTCCGGCCAGTCGAACGTGGATCTGCCGGTCTACCGGGTGGAGGATCTCTATAAGCAATTGACCGATACCCTGAAAAGAAATGAAGTAAGGTTACTGAAAATAACCAACGACACCCATATCGCCGGAACAGAGGAGGCGCTGGCTGATACCCGGTGGCGTGTACTGGCTCCGGAGAATGTATCCGATTTTTCGGCCATTTCCTACTTCCTGGGCAACGACCTGTATGAGAAAACAGGCATCCCGCAGGGGGTGATTGCCAGCAGCTGGGGTGGTACTCCCATCCAGTCCTGGATCGGAGAGGAGTATATTAAAAAGTACCCCCACTATTACAACGAGATGCTGCTGACACGAAACAACGAATACGTGGCACAGGTAAACATCGCAGCACAGGTTGCAGGACGCGCATGGAACAGCTTACTGTATAGGCTCGATCCCGGGGTGCGAGAAAAGTGGTATGCTCCGGATTACAACGACAGCCACTGGCAAACAGTCAACCAATATGACAACGGCTCGTGGACACGCACGAAAAACGGCCCCTTCAACGGTTCCTACTGGTTCAGACAAGAGATAGAAGCGGATCCTGCCCATGCAGGCGAAGAGGCGCTGCTGAGGGTAGGATGCCTGGTCGATGCCGACTCCACCTACCTGAACGGCGTGCTGATCGGCACAACCGGTTACCAATACCCACCCCGCAAATACCGGATACCAGCGGGACTCCTCAAAGCAGGAAAAAATGTGATCACCATCCGGCTAATAGGTGGTAGCAACGCAGCTTTCATAAAAGACAAACCCTACAAAATCGTATACAACAACGGCAATGAACAACCGCTTTCAACGCAGTGGAAGTTCCGGCACGGCACCTTTATGCCACAACAGCGGGTACAGGCAATCGGTATACAAAACATCGCCACCGCATGCTACAACAGCATGATCTGGCCCCTTCGCCACTTCCCTGTCGCGGGTGTGCTGTGGTACCAGGGAGAATCGAACACCGGGAGGGCAGAAGAGTACGAATCTCTGCTAGGAGACCTGATGGAAGACTGGAGAAACATCTGGAAGGAGCCATCCCTGCCCTTTTTTATTGTCCAACTACCAGACTACATGGCCCCTACAAACACACCTTCGGAAAGCGGCTGGGTTTCGCTGCGCGAATCTCAGCGCAGAGCCACTCTGAACGACATCAACGCCGAACTGGTTGTGGGACTGGGACTGGGAGAATGGAACGACATCCACCCTCTTCGAAAAAAGGAGTTGGCAGAACGGGCATCTCTTGAGATCCGGAAGAAAGTTTATGGGCAACCTGTCGCTGTAACACCCCGACTGGAAAGCGGCGAGATTAAAGGCAGCCAGGTGATCCTGACATTTTCCGACCCGATAACAGGGGACAAAGAAGGCAATGTGTATGATTTTGAACTGTCCGAAAATGGACATACTTACCGGAATGCGGAAGCAGTAGCGAACAAGAACAAAGTGTACATCAGCTCCCCGGAAGTTGAGAAACCGGTCAGCGTGCGCTATGCATGGCGCAACACACCTCCCCGGGCAAATTTAAAGGGCAGAAATAATCTGCCCCTTCCTACATTCCAATGGGATAAACCACAATAACCGTCCCACCATGCAGGTGGTTTCAAGCTGTCACTTCACATTGAATGCCACGCGCAGGTCCTCGATCTCCTCATCGCCGATAGGCTGCAGAGGCCCAATAGAGGCGGCCATCACCAGCGAGTTAGCCGAGAACTCGGCTACCTCAAGATAGTCGAACGTGTTCAGCAGCTTATCTCCGGTAATAAAAACACTGTCGTTTTCCACCAATATCACCCGGTTCTTGTGAAACATGTTGGCCACACTGTCCACATCGTTGTAGATCAACCCAAAGGGGATGGAAGGCACATCCTGCAGGAAGATCCAGCTTTCGGGGATGGTTCGCACATCAAATTTTGAGCCGCTTACTGCATGAGCCATCAGGTTCACCGGTTGGGTACAAATGATGGAGTTGATGTGAGGATTGAGTTGGTATATCCGCTGATGGAGTGCTACGGAGCGACTGGGGGTCTTTCCTGCTTCAGCCATCCCGTTTTTGATTTGTACAATGTCGCTGGGCACAATATCCCAACGGGCAATATTGCTGGGAGTAATCAGAAAGTCGTTGTTCTTCCAACGAACAGAAACCGTTCCATAGGTTGAAATCATCAGACCCTGATTGCAGGCTCTGCGAATGATGTTGACCATCTCTGTACGGATGGCACGCTCTTCTGAAGGATGGTCGATATCCATGAAATGCGACACATTGGTCGGCAGATGATGCACATATTGCGATACCTGTTCGTCCGACAGGTAGTTCACATTTCCCAGTCGTTTGGCATTGACGATGGTGCGGCAACAGAACTCCAGTGTTTCAAATCGCTGGTAGGCATCCATCATATCGGTACCACCCAGTACTACCCCGTGATTCTCCATGATCACTGCTCTGTAGCGTTTGTCTTTGAATTCAAAGGCAATTTTTTCTCCCAAATCCTCACTCCCCGGTGTTCCGTACGGGGCAAAGCCAATATCTCCACAGATGTTGTGCGCCTGCGGAACAATTTTGGTGTCGGGCACAATACCGGCTATGCTGAATGCGACCAGTGCAGGCGGATGTGCGTGAATAATGGCTGTCAGCTCAGGGCGGGTCTCATAGATCGCTTTGTGAAATGGCAACTCCGATGAAGGTTTGTGTGGCCCGATGAGGGTGCCGTCCTTCTTCACCTGCATGATATCTTTTACAGTTAGGGAACCTTTATCCACTCCCGAAGGAGTGATCCAGATATCGCCATTTTTATCCCTGATAGAGATATTTCCACCGGAAGTGGTGGTCATGCCGCTTTTGTATATTCGTCCGATGATCACATTGATCTGCTCCACCGGATGCATTAAGTTTACATCTAATTGTTTCATTTTTTTAAGCATTAAGAGTCTAGAACCTGAAACCAGAACCAATTGGCTGTTGATGCACTATCAATCGGCTATGAAATATGTTTATCAAAATAATTTAGCAGAAATGTTTCCGCTTCGACGCTCCACAACCCTTTATTCCTATTGCATATAAGAGCCAGCTCGCGGAACAGGTCGCTGGATTCACCCAGTGTTGCAAAATCGGCAATGGGAGTCAGCGGCATATCGATATGGGTATATATCAGCTTCTTTCCACCCGGTATTTGGGGAAGGTTGTTGGTCGCCGCCGCCACCGCATTCAGTCCGCCGATATGGGTGATCAGTCCCGCCGGATCAAGCCCCTTGCTCATGATTTCGAGTGCCTCCACCATATCGTCGTTATTTCCTCCGCTGGTGCCTACAATATGCGTATAGGCATAGTGTACGTTGTAAAAATTAAGCATGGCGCTAAAACCGGTATCATCCGGACCGGCAAAGAAGTTCAGGCATCCGTCGAAAGCAAGTATGGCATCCCCCTGTTCCACTACCGGCTTCACGGGAGCGAAGACGAAGACATCGTCGTAGCCGGATCCTCCACTGATGGCTTTCAGCTCTTTTACGGGATCCTCCAAGGTGCCGGTATTGACATATCGCAATGTAATACCGCGCGATGCGGCTAAATCGACGCCATAAATTGTGGCAGCCCTGTCCAGTCTGGCCTGATCCACGTCGGTGACCACCAGCAGGGAGGGCTTGCGGTCTTCCCGGTGAAGTACATAGTTGATGGCGGCAAGCCCCATGGGGCCTACACCAGCCAAGATCGCCATCTTCCCGCCATCCACTATTTCCATCTTGTGGCGATAGCTTCCGGGAGTTGTATGATAGTTGGCATGCATGGCGCCGATTACGCAGGAAAGCGGTTCTGCCAGTGAAGCAGGATAATAGCCCTCTCCATGATATGTCAACAGGCAATCTTTTTCCATCACTTCATTGGGGATAACCACGTAGGTAGCATCTCCTCCAATATAGCGGTAACTGTATCCCGGAGCACTCAAGATGCCTACAGGGCCATTTTCGTAGTACAGTGCCGGTTGAATGGAGAACTTGTCCCCTGCTTTGAATTTATGGCTCCATTTGGCCCCTACTTCCAGCAGCTCACCGGCAAACTCATGACCGATGATGATGGGGTTTTCGGCCACATCGCCGGGGATACGTTTATGATCGGTCCCCTGCGAAGATGCCTTGTAGGAGGACATACACAGCGAGTCGGTAACTACTCTGGCCAGGATCTCGTTTTCTTTGATCTGTGGCAATTCAAACTCCTCCAGCCGGAGGTCTTTCTTACCGTATAGTCTTACTGCTTTTGTTTTCATTTGTTTTGATTTATTAATTCAACATTACCTGACCGCCTGTGATGGGCAGCGCCTGTCCCGTTTCACCACACTGCTCCATAAGATAGAGCACTCCTTTGGTCACATCGGCCGGGGTGCACCCTTTGCCCATGGGCACTTTTGACAGGTAGAACGCTTTCACCTCCTCCACGGTTTTGGCGCCAGGCACTTTCCCTGCTTTCAGGTACTGAACAAAAAGCCCGTTTTCGGGATTGCTCCAAAGAGGCCCTTCGTAAAAGTTTCCAGGACAAATGGCATTCACCTTGATGCGGAAAGGAGCCAGTTCCAGTGCGAACGACTGTGTCAGTCCAATACCTCCGAACTTACCCCCCGCATAAGCAAAATTAGCCTTGCTTCCCTGTAGACCCGATTTGGAATTGACCTGGATAATATCGGCAAAATAATCCCCGGAAGCATATTTCGTTTGTAGTTTCATCACCCTGCTAACCACCTTTGTACCATAAAAGTAGGCATTATAATTGATGCGGGTAACAAAGTCGAAGTCCCCGGGTGTCATCTCTTCCAGTCCGCCAGCACGAAGTACACCGGCATTGCTGATGAAGCAATCGATTCCGCCGAACGCGGCGACGGTTTCGTGCACAAGATTTTCCAGGCTAGCCATTTCTGCCACGTTCGTCTTCACGAAAATAGCCTGGTTATTTTTTGCTATCCGGTTGAAATCCGCTGCCGTCGCCCTGCCCGCCTCTTCGTTCAAGTCGGCAACAACGATATTGGCTCCTTCCTGCAAGAGACAACGCCCAATGCCTTCACCAAACCCCTGTGCAGCACCGGTAACGACGATGATCCTGTTGTCGGCGCGTCCCCTGGAAGCGCCTGCGGCCACACGCCGGCGATAATTTTCCACTTCCCAGTTGTCAATGAAACCAATCTGTTCCTGTGTCATCGGGTGAGGCCCTCCGAAAGAACGGGACAGCCAGGCTACCTTCATCGCATCTTCGAACACATCGAGAATGATGTCGCACTCCCGGGCATGCTCACCGACGGCGATCAACCCGACTCCTCTGACCAGCAACACCTTGGGCTGATAACCATATTTATCCACAAAAGCGGGAATCTCCTTTTGTGCCTCCGACAACACACTTCCAGATGTATCTTCGTTGAGGAAAAGATAATTTGATTTGCAGTAAACAATCGCATCCGGCGTAAAGGGCCTTACTATATCCTGCTGATTTTCTGCACTGCCGCAATAGTAGCCGATCAACGCATTGTTGCGCACCCTAACCGTTTTCAATCCGTCACCGGAAAGCATCATCCGCAATGCGGGGACAAGCTCTCCTACGTTGTGGGAAAGTTCTCTTTCCCCCACGAGCAAACGGTCTGAAACAGATCTTTCAAGTGTATCAAGAATATCTGAATAGATTGTTTGTATTTCACCAATGGTGCCGGCAGCGACAAAAATCCCGTGGTTCTGCAACCAGATCACCTTTGGTTCCTCGTTGTATGCCATCCGGTGCTCCTTGATCCTGTCATACACTTTTTTAAACAACACGTATCCCGGATCGGTATATTCCACAAACAGCGTTTTCTCGCCAAACAGCTTCTTTAAGGAGGCTTCCGCATCCTGCGCACACATCAGTCCGTTCACGGCTGTCGGGTGCAGATGAACCACAAAGGGATAGTCAATCACATTGTGCATCGAAGTCTCTACAGAGGGACGTTTGTCCTTGGTGAGAGTGGCTGCGGCCAGATCATTTTTCACCTGTTCTTCGCGCTCTGCCGCGTGAGTACTATATATTTTTTCGGCCATCGGATGAAGCAGGGAACGGTCGAGCACAGCAAAACCCTCTTCGGTGATTGTGGCGAGCGATGAACCGCTCGCCTTCACCCATATTTTTTCGCTGTTTTTATAGGAGGTATTTCCGCCTCCGGCAATCACAAAACGACGATCCCGCCCATACTGCTGCGATATCTCTATTAGTTGTTGAATTTCCTTCATCTTATTCTTCTTACCGGTAAGTATCACATTCTCTTTTGATCAACACATCTCCCAGCTTCATAAACTCTTCTCTCCTTGAACGGTCTGCCTTCCCGTTTCCGTCCACATATCCTTCCAATCCTTGTGAAACAACATGCTGATGTGCTGCGAGCACACAAGCTCCATCGTAGTTAATCTGCTTCAGCCGGTCGGTCAGTGGTGTCCTGTTCCGGGCAAATAGCTCAACAGGCTCCATGGCGGGCGTATTGTGTTCGCTGCCGAACGTCACCACAAACCCCTGATCGTAGAGATAGGATGCATATTTCTCCAGCAGTTTCACATCATTCCGTGTGGTAATAAATTCGACAGAGTGAAATCCTCTTTCGGTAAGTTGATCGGCCACTCGCTCCAGGTTGCATTCAAAATCGGTATAATTGCCCTTTGCATCGTCCGCCAAAAAGGGATAGGTGGGAATGCCGCCTGCAACAATGATCATCTCCTGCACCCTCTCCATCGGAAGAAAGGCTGCAGCCTCTTCGGGCACAAACGCTACTCCACCCGCTTTCAGCAGGTTGGCACGAATTTCGTTCTCCACGCCTGCAATATCTTTCCACGATGATTTTGGAGCTTTTCCATCATAAAGATTTTGCAAAACCGTATGTACTGCAGATTCCTCATTTCCACAAGCCTCATATACCTTCAGCCGCAGTGCTCTTGCCAGATGACGTTCGCGGAGAGATCCCCGGGTCAGTTCTTTTTTGATCTGTTCCACATTGAGTGTAAATCCGGCCTCTTTACGCCGAAGATGATCATTCAGCTTCGCACACATCGCCTCCACCTGTCGGTTCGATTCGGCCTGCACGGCGGAAAGCTGGGTTGCATAAGGTTCTGACATACGAAACGGATAAGATATTCCTTTTCCGCTTAGGTAGGTACGGCCGGGGTTGGCGGGATCGTTCACCCGCAACCCGGCTTGCTGATCATCTGCATTCAGGCTGATAAATTCGATTCCAAACAGTGGGTAGAGTTTCCGTTTACGACATCCGTCGGCCCATGCTTCATATCCTTCGGTGGTGTAAAAATCGTTGATCCCAACCACCCTCACCTCTTCCTCAACCGCCCTGTCCAGTGCCTCATCGATATCGCGAAAGGCACTGAAAGAAAAAGGTGTATGCAAATGGGCATTTACATTATATTGTGATGTCATGTGTATCGTCCATTTGTTTTTCAAATTCCTTGTTTGGCGCGCTTCACCATTTCTCCGTCGGTAAAGTTCTGGCCCGGTATATAACCACTCAACGGTTGAATGCGTTCATGAATCATATCCAGGAACCAAGCCGGCTGCGGAAAGAAAGCTTTCTCCAGCTCGTGTGCCGGGGTGATCCAGTTGCGGGAGCCAAGAACGCATACCGGCGCATCCAGGTAGTCGAATGCCAACTGGCCAATGCTGGCTGCCAGGTCGTTCAGAAAAGAACCACGGGTAGTAGCTTCTCCGGCCACAATGATCTTCCCTGTTTTCTTTACCGATGCTATCACCTTTTCATAATTAAACGGAACCAGCGAGCGGGCATCGATCACCTCGGCGCTCATGCCATATTTCTCTTCGAGCTCTTTTGCTGCTTTCAGCGCGGGGTATAGGGTATGGCCAACGGTCAGGAACGTGATATCCTTTCCCTCCTTCTTCACATCGGGTTCACCCAGCGGTATCTCGTAATAGCCCGTGGGTACACCTCCTTCGTGAAATTGTTCCCCCACATCATAAATGCGCTGGCTCTCGAAGAAAATGACCGGATCGGTACCCTGCAGAGCTGCATTCATCAACCCTTTGGCATCGTATGGGGTAACCGGGAAACAAACTTTGATGCCGGGTATATGTGCCACCAGCGAGGTCCAGTCCTGTGAGTGTTGCGCACCGTATTTTGACCCCACGGAAACACGCACCACCACGGGCATTTTAAGAACGTTACCACTCATGGCCTGCCACTTGGGGAGCTGGTTGAAGATCTCATCTCCGGCACGGCCGATAAAGTCGCAGTACATAATCTCCGGAATCACCCGTCCTCCGCACATGGCGTAACCAATGGCAGTCCCCACAATGGAAGCTTCGGCGATGGGAGAGTTGAAGAGCCGGTGATAGGGCAACGCCTCGGTCAGACCGCCGTATACGGCAAAGGCTCCGCCCCAGTCGCGGTTTTCCTCTCCATAGGCAATCAACGAGGCATCCTTGTAGAAGCGGTCGATGATCGCCTCAAAGATGCCGTCACGCAGCTGGTACTGCTTCATCTTGCTAAATGGCTTTCCTTCGGCATCGAAGGCAAAACGTTCCTTGTTGGCAATTTTCTTTACGCGCGGATTCTCCTCCAAGGGCATCAGCACATCCGGTTTTGCGTCGGAGAAGGAGTCGACCGATCCGTTGGAGAACATCATCTCGCCAATCACATCGGCATTGTCCATCCGCGGGGAGACCTCATCGTCGATGGAGAGCAGGAACATCTCGTTCACCAGCTTTCTTATGTTATCCGAAATCAGATCGAGATCGGCCTGTGATGCCACCTTTGCCTCCAGCAGCTGCTCGCCGTAGGTGCGGATACAATCCTGTGCCTCCCATGCCTCCACCTCTTCTCGGGTACGGTAAGAAGAAGCGTCGGAGGGTGAATGACCGCTATAGCGGTAGGTAAGTACATCCAGCAAAACCGGTCCGCGTTTTTGCTCAATCACCTTTCTTTTACGCTTGTAGGCATCGATCACGGCCAGGGGGTTGTAACCATCCACCCTTTCTGCGTGCATCTGATCGGCATTCACTCCCGCACCAATGCGGGCTGCGATGCCGTAACCCATGGTTTCGCCGCATGTCTGGCCGCCCATGCCGTACTGATTGTTCATGATGTTGATGATCACCGGGAGGCCACCCTGCATCTCTCCTTCCCAGAGTTCCGCAAACTGATCCATTGCGGCAAAACTGATTCCCTCCCATACCGGGCCGCACGCCATGGACGCATCGCCAATATTGGCCACTACCAGTCCCGGCTTGCGATTTACCTTTTTGTAAAGGGCTGCTCCCACAGCAATATCGCCCGACCCGCCCACGATAGCATTGTTGGGATAGACACCGAAGGGGGTAAAAAAGGCATGCATCGACCCCCCCAGTCCTCTGTTAAATCCGGTCTTACGGGCAAAGATCTCGGCCAGTGTACCGTACACCAGAAATCGTTTTGCGAGTTCTTTGACTGATCCGTTAAAATCTTTTTTTACAATATCATAGACCACCCCGTCGAAGAAGGTCTTCATGATCTCTGTAAGTTGTGCGTCGTCCAGCTTGTGGATAGCCGACATACCTTTGGCCAGGATCTCCCCGTGCGAACGATGGCTTCCGAAAATAAAATCATCCACTGTCAGCGTCCAGGCCATGCCCACCGCTGCCGACTCCTGCCCTATGGAAAGGTGTGCCGGCCCCGGATGATTGTAGGGCGTACCGTTATACTCCCCCTTGGTTTTGATCAGATTCAACATGGTTTCGAATTCACGGATCAACACCATGTCATGATAGATGGCTTTGAATTCCTCGTCGGTGAAATTTTCTTTTTCTTCTTTCACGCTCTTTTGATACTGATTGACCGGGATGGGCTGAAACTCCACAAACCCCGGCTTACGGACTTCAGACGGATCGATGTTTTGAACTTTTGGCATTTTTATATTGATTTACTGATTTATTCTGGCTTAATTGATTTTGACCAATTATGCTCAAATTAAAGGTTGTTTATAAAGTCATCAGCTAATTTTTGAGAAGCTGACCGGCAAAGATTACGTGTAAAATGATAAGCTGTCAGAGAGAAGCTATCTAGTTATCATTTCGTAATTGTGTCGTTGATGGGGCAAAACTAAAAACCACCTCCTTGATTATCTCACTCACGGTGGGATGTGGAAAGACTACCTCCTGCATCTCTTTGAGGGTCATCTCCTGTTCAATGGCCATGCATGCTCCATAGATTATTTCGCTGGAGGGATTACCCAACATGTGCACACCAAGAACTTCGCCATGTTTTTCACCCACCAATATTTTACAGAGTCCGTTGGCTCCCTCATTCTCGGCCACGAAACGGCCCGCAAAGGCCATGGGCAGCCTGGATACCTTGTAAGCAATACCCTTTGCTCTGGCAGATTCTTCCGTTTCTCCCACGCCGGCCACTTCCGGATTGGTGTAGACCACACCGGGAATGGCATGATAGCGCATGATGTCATTCCTGCCGGTCAGGTTGTTGACCACCACTTCTCCCTCGCGGCTTGCTGTGTGGGCAAGCAGCGAGAAACCGGTCACATCACCCGCAGCAAACACACCCGGAACATTGGTACGCATCTTTTCATCCACCTTGATGCCGCTGCGCAGCAGCTCCACCTGCAGGTTTTCCAATCCGAATCCCTGCGTAACCGGTCGGCGGCCCACACTCAACAGAACTTTTTCGCCTTCCACGGCATGGGTTTTCCCCTCTTTTTCGAAGACAACCTTGTTGCCTTCCACTTGTACCACTTTGGCATTCAGATGAAAATCAATTCCTTTCTTTCTGTAAACATCGCGCAACATGGCCGATATTTCGAAATCGAGGCCACCAAGGATCTCGGGAAGCATCTCCACGACAGTCACTTTTGTTCCCAGGCTATTATAGAAGCTGGCAAACTCCATTCCAATCACCCCCCCCCCAATGACAACCAGCGATTCAGGGCGCTCTTCCATTTCCAGGATCTCCCGGTTGGTTAAAATTACGTTTCCGGCTTCCTGTAAACCCGGAATGGGCGGCACCGATGCTTCTGATCCTGTACAGATGAGCAGATTCCTGCCAACATATTTTTCTCCGTTGCAGGTCACCTCAATGCCTTCTGCCGTGCGCCCCTTGATATAGGCTTCCTCTTTCACCACAGTGACATGGTTCAACTTCATACTGTTCTCCACACCGGCTACCAATTTACGAACCACTTTCTTTTTACGGGAGATTATTTTCTCATAATCGAAACGGGCGTTTTCACAATAAACACCGTATTTCTCACCATGCAAAGTGTTTTCATACATCTTGGCACTGTAAAGCAGTGTTTTCGTGGGAATGCATCCTTCATTCAGGCATACGCCACCCATCGCTTTTTTTTCAAAAAGCACTACTTTCAATCCTTCGTGTCCGGCTCTCTCCGCCGCCACATACCCCGCAGGGCCGCCACCGATAATGAGTAAATCGTACATATTCTAAATATCTAATTCTAATGTTTCAATCTCTATCGCAATTTGTTTTAAAAAGCGGGTAGCCTCGCCACCATCCAGGGAACGATGGTCGTAGGTAAGGCTCAACCCGATGTAAGGCACAAAAGCATACACGCCATCACCCAGATCCTTCGGACGGGGTACGATCGTATTCACTCCGAGGATGGCCGACTGTGGCAGGTTTATCACGGGTGTGAACATCTCCACCCCATAATTTCCCAGATTCGACACGGTGAATGTGCCGGCCTCCGCCGCGAGCATGTCGGGGTTCACGCTGCCGGCACGGCAGGCAGCTGCAATCTCTTTAAGCTGGCCGGAGAGACCGGTAATAGAAAGGTCATCAGCATTGCGCAATACGGGAACCATTAACCCGCGCTCCGTATCCACAGCAAGCCCAAGATGTACTTTGTGAAAATATCGTTTGGCATCTCCCAGGAAATGGGTGTTTACTTCGGGGTATTTTTTCAGCGCTCTGACCACTGCAAAGCAAACCATATCGTTCAACGTGATGTTCACGGAAAGCTTCCCTTCTTCCAGGGCTGTTTTCACCTTCTTCCGAAGTTCAAGAATACGCCGGGCATCGGCTCCCAGATGGTGGGTGAGCTGTGCCGAATTCTGCAGCGAGGCATGCATCGACCTGGCAATCAGTTTACGAATGTTGGATATTTTTCTGTCTTCATAATCCACGCCATATATAGCATTCACGGGGGCAGTGAGGTCGGCTGCACGGGCTGTACCCGCAAGGCCTGTTCCGGGAGCCTGCGGCTGGACACCACCCTGAACAGCAACCTTCTTTGCCAGCGGCGTCATTCTGGGGCGATTTTCCAAATAGGCCTGAACATCCTTTTCAACGACACGCCCCTTAGGGCCGCTGCCGACAAGCTGAGAGACCGGTACTGCATTTTTTTCGGCTATTTTTTTTGCCCGTGGAGAAACAAACCGGTTTTCGGAATCTCCAGACTGCTGCTGCATGCCATACAAAGCTTTGTCGACATGGGTAGAGGAAGCAGCTTTCTCCAACAAGCTGTCTGTCTGCCTGTCTGTTTGCATGGCGTCAGGAGCAACGCTGGCGCCCGTTTCACCAGAGTTACCTCCCGGTGCCATTCCTTCGATGTCGGCCAGCAACGAGGCAATATCCTCTCCGGGCTCGCCGACGATCATCATGTTTTGCAACACAGGCACCTCATCCCCTTCACCATAAAAACAAGCCAACACTGTCCCGTCTACCGGCGACTCTTCCTCAAAGGAAGCCTTATCCGTTTCGTAGGAAAACAATACTTCCCCTTTTTTCACGGTATCGCCTTCTTTCTTATTTAATGTTGTAATAATACAACTCTCGACCGACTGCCCCTGCTTGGGCATGATTACTGCAATTGCCATTTATGATTGATTTAAGCATTTAAACTAAGATACTGTGCTGAACTATGCTGATACAAAGATAATTTTATTCCATAAAAATTCCAAAAAAATAGCAACAATACTTGATTCTTGTAACAACATCGTTCAACAGATTTCTTTCATTACCATCAATGAAATGTACAAATGTATTTAATTTGCATCGGATACCATTTTAATAATTGATATTTTAGCTGTGTTATTTGACATCTTCTTCTAACGCGTTTGGGAGAATAATGGTTTGTGATTATTTTTGCAAACAATATCAAAAAGTATAGTTATTAAATCATTTATTTCATTGACGAAACTTGATTTAAACTGTATGTTTGCAAAAAAACTATAAAAAATAATTTAACCTCATCATGAGTGAAGGCAATTTAATCTCTTTTTTGGCTATCGATTTAGGAGCAAGCAGCGGCAGGGCCATGCTGGGAACAGTTCAGAATGACCGTCTGGAGTTGAAGGAAATTCTCCGTTTTCCCAATCCCATGGTGGAAGTGAACGGACGTTTGTATTGGAACTTGCTATATCTGTACAACCAAATTTTAGCTTCGCTGCGGGAAACAAAGGTCCGCGGTCACAATCTAGTTTCTATAGGCATTGACACCTGGGGAGTAGATTTTGTCTGTTTTGGGACAGACGGAGAACCTCTCCGGATGCCCTATAGTTATCGTGACTCCCATACACAGGGTGCACCGGAGCGTTTTTTCTCCAAAGTACCAAAAGAAAAGGTATACGAGAAAACAGGCATTCAAATTATGAACTTCAATTCATTGTTCCAGCTGGATACGCTGCTCGAAAAGAACTCCTCCATCTACCCTCTTATTGATAAGATTCTGTTTATGCCGGATGCTCTTTCGTACCTGCTGACCGGCAGGATGGTCACGGAATACACCATCGCATCCACCTCTCAGATGATCAACCCCTACACCAAAGATTTCGAGCCTGAATTGCTCGATGCCATCCGCCTGTCGAAAGAGAAGTTTGCCCCCATTGTCCTTTCCGGAACAACCATTGGAAAGATATCTCCCTCTGTGCAGCATCAGACAGGCCAGGAGGATATTTCAGTGATCGCGGTGGCAGGACACGACACCGCTTCCGCTGTACTGGCGGTGCCCGCGGACAGCGCCCATTTTGCCTATTTAAGTTCCGGCACCTGGTCGTTGATGGGGATTGAGTCCGGCGAACCCGTTATCAATGATAATACTTTTGCTCTCAATTTCACCAATGAAGGTGGTGCCGACGGCTCCATCCGCCTTTTGAAGAATATTTGCGGCATGTGGCTGATTGAGCAATGCAAAAAAGAATGGGAGAAGAAAAATCCGGTAACGTATGAAGAGATCGTGAAGGCTGCTGAACAGGCCTCTCCTTTTCAAAGTTTCATCAATCCGGACGCATCTTGTTTTGCGAGCCCTGCTTCCATGATTGAGGCAATACAGAACTATTGCCGTCAGACAGGACAGCCTGTTCCGTGTACCATCGGCGAGATTGCGCGCTGTATATACGAGAGCCTGGCCTTTCGGTATAAACAGGTATTGCAAAACTTACAGGAACTGGCCAACTTCCCCATAGAAAAGCTACACATTATTGGCGGAGGATCCAAAAACAACATGCTGAATACCTTTACGGCCAATGCCATTGGCCTCCCCGTTGTAGCAGGGCCGTCGGAGGCTACCGCCTTCGGAAATCTGTTAATGCAGGCCAAGGCAGCCGGACTGGTTACCGAAAAAGATAAAATGCGACACCTGGTACGCAACTCGGTGGAACTGGAAATCTTTACGCCATCGGAGACCTCCGGTTGGCAAGGTCACTATCCGCGGTATCTTAATGTATACCGGGAGATCCAATAACCATTACCGCAAACCATTACAAAAACATATACATATGAACGAAGAACAGATCAAAAGAGCATTTGAAGAAGCAAAGGAGCAGTATGCTGCACTGGGTATAGACGCTACAAGGGCAATTGAGCAATTGGATAAACTCTCCATTTCGATTCATTGCTGGCAGGCCGACGACGTGTCGGGTTTCGAAAATCCCGACGGGGAACTAACAGGAGGTATCCAGGCTACCGGCAATTATCCGGGAAAAGCCCGTACCATTAACGAGCTAAAGGCCGACCTGGAAAAGGTGATTGATCTTATACCCGGAAAACACCGGATAA
The DNA here is from genome assembly GCF_002316955.1 of Proteiniphilum sp. UBA1028. Taxonomy (NCBI): domain Bacteria; kingdom Pseudomonadati; phylum Bacteroidota; class Bacteroidia; order Bacteroidales; family Dysgonomonadaceae; genus Proteiniphilum; species Proteiniphilum sp. UBA1028. The sequence continues at coordinate 68,461 of NZ_DCEN01000074.1, read as the reverse complement.
GTCTGCATGCCACTTACGGCGATTTCGGCGGTGAATTTGTGGACCGTGACAAAATTGAACCCCGCCATTTTCAGAGCTGGATTGACTGGGCAAAAGAGAAGGGAGTGAAACTCGACTTTAATTCCACCTTTTTTTCGCACGAGAAGGCAAACAGTGGGTACACCCTTTCCGATTTTGATCCGGAGATCCGGAAATTCTGGAAAGAGCATCTCCGCCGATGTCGAGAAATTGCGGCAGAGATAGGACGCCAGCAAGGAGATCCCTGTATTCATAATATATGGATTCCTGACGGAGAAAAAGACAAGACGGTTTCCCGCTACGAGCACAGAAAACTGCTGCAGGAATCTCTTGATGAAGTGTTGGCAGAAAAAATAAGCACCAACTACCTGAAGGATACCATCGAATGCAAACTCTTTGGCATTGGCAGCGAAAGCTACGTGGTCGGATCGCACGAGTTCTATATGGGATATACCGTTAAGAACAACATGCTTCTAACACTGGATGCAGGTCACTTCCATCCTACAGAAACCATCTCCGACAAACTTTCCTCCATCCTGTTGTTTGTTCCCGAGATCACCTTGCATGTAAGCCGCCCCGAACGATGGGACAGTGATCATGTGGTTATTTTGAACGACGAACTGCTGGCTATTACACAGGAGATTGTCCGCTCGGGCCAGATGGACCGTGTACATATGGGTCTGGACTATTTCGACGCTTCCATAAACCGCATCGGTGCATACGTGGTGGGTATCCGTTCCGCACAGAAAGCCATGTTGCAGGCTTTGCTGGAACCGACGGGCAGGCTGAGGGACTTTGAGAAACAGGACAAGAAATTCGAGCGGATGGCTTATCTGGAAGAGTTGAAAGCAATGCCGTGGAATGCCCTCTACAGCTATTACTGTCTGCAGCAGGGGGTACCTGTGGGAGATGCATATATCAGGGAGATCCAGGATTACGAAGGACAGATAACCTCCAAAAGAGTGTAAACAATGAATGCCATTATCGGTTTATTAATCATTGCTGTGGGAAGTATGGGCCAATCAAGCTCATACGTCCCCATCAATAAGATCAGGGAATGGTCGTGGGAAAACTTCTGGCTGACCCAGGGGGTTTTCGCATGGCTTGTCTTTCCTTTGCTGGGCGCTTTCATCTCCAACTCCCCGGCAGAATTGATTGGGATCTACACCATCCATCCTTCTGCCACATGGCAAGCCATTGGTTACGGTGTGCTATGGGGTATCGGGGGACTCACTTTCGGGCTCAGCATGCGTTATCTGGGGATTGCCCTGGGGCAGTCGGTCGCATTGGGCACCTGCGCCGCATTCGGGACGCTTATACCGGCCATACTGACCGGCACCAACCTTTTCTCGCCAAAGGGACTGATCCTGTTGCTGGCTGTTGCCGTCACCCTGGCAGGGATTGCCCTGGTAGGCTATGCCGGAAGCCTGAGATCCAAAAACATGCCGGAAGAAGAACGACGAAAAGCCATCAAGGATTTTGCACTAAAAAAAGGGTTGCTTATCGCCTTGCTATCCGGTGTAATGAGCGCCTGCTTCAGTCTGGGACTGAGTGCGGGAATACCGGTAAAAGAAGCTGCCATAGCGGCGGGAGCAAAAGATCTGTTCGCCCAGAATCCGGTTACCCTGTTGGTAACTGTGGGGGGGTTCCTCACAAACCTGGCTTACTGCCTTTACATGAACAGAAAAAATAAAACAGGCGGAGAAATCAAACGCTCCTCAAAAGCGGTGCTGACCAACAATATTTTATTCTGTGCGCTGGCAGGGCTCTTGTGGTACTCTCAATTTTTCGGACTGGGGATGGGGCAGAGTTTCTTTGAACCGGACAGCGTCATGATGGCCTTCTCCTGGAGCATCCTCATGTCTCTCAATGTTGTATTCAGCAATGTGTGGGGGATCATCCTGAAAGAGTGGAAAGGTGCCGGAAAAAATGCCGTTACCTACCTGGCCTTGGGCATGGCTGTGCTGATTATCTCTTTGGTGATACCCAATCTATTTTAAAAATATCGTATAAAGTACGAATTCATACTCCGTAATACGATACCGGCACAAAGCGGCGTCCAGTTCTGCAGTGAACCTGGCCCGCCTTGTGCTTTGTTGTGATATTATTTGTATATTTACACGTTCAAAAACAACAAAACATGCCAATCTAAAACAGAAAACATGAGATACAATGATTTCGGCATTGACTTTAAATACCTACTGGTCAATGACAAAGATGAAAAATTCGGACTGACTGTCAACACAGTAGGTTTTCAACCTATTGCCCCACATACCTTGTATCCTTCAACCGAACATCCCAAGAACTACTATTTCAAACCCGGCAAGGGACGTATCTTATCGGAGTATCAGATCGTATACATCAGCAAGGGCAAAGGCTATTTCTCTTCATCCTCTACCAGGAAAACAAGCATATCCAAGGGGCAGGTAATGCTTCTTTTTCCGGGGCAGTGGCACACGTACTGCCCTCTAAAAGAAACCGGATGGAACGAATATTATATCGGCTTTGAAGGAGCGATCATCGACTCTATTGTGGGCAATGGGTTTATTTCCCCCAACAACCAGGTGCTCAATGTGGGAGTGAACGAAGATCTTGTTAACCTGTTCTCTACTGCCATCCGAGTTGCCAAAGAAGACAAGGGAGCCACACAACAGTACCTGGCAGGAATTGTATTTAATATTTTGGGCGCTATCTTGTCACTGGCACAAAACATCAACTTCGAATCGAGAGAATCGGCTCAGAAAATTGAACGTGCTAAAATCATCATGATCGAAAACGTCAACAAAAATATCGACATCAAAGGCATTGCTACAAACCTGGGCATCAGCTACTCCTTATTCAGAAGGGTCTTTAAAGAATATACGGGATATGCGCCGGCGCAATATTTCCAGGAATTAAAACTCCGCACGGCAAAAGAGCTGCTGGCAGAAACCAACCACTCCATCAAGGAGATCGCCTACGAGCTCAACTTTAGCTCCTACGAGTATTTTCTATCGTTTTTCAAAAAAAGAGTCGGGCTTACCCCTCTGGAATACAGAAATCTGGGAAGGGTGTAACAAGCAATGTGAGGATGGACCTCGCACAAAGATGATCTGGACGAATTGGAAAATTTTCATCAGAAGAACAACAGATAAAACATCGAATAAAAAAATGTTTCCAAAACATATGATGTCATTTATCATGTACCTGCTTGCCAGCAGCTGTCTGGCTGCAGCACAGGAAGTTTTTTCACCGGGCGGACTGACGGTGAACACCCTTCCAAACACAGAGCAGGTATTTTTAAACGGGTATCCCGTGAACACCCTCCTGGAAGAGACAGTGAACTGCCGGGAAAACTGGCAGTTTACCGATATATCCACGGCCCACCCTGTCTTTGGATGGATGTTACCCTCCGGCTCGGCCAACACCAAACAAACAGCCTACCGGATTCTGGTGGCCTCACGTAGGGAATTACTGGCACGAGACTCTGCCGATCTGTGGGATACGGGCAAGATAAGCAGCGATCAATCGCTTCATATTGCCTATAGCGGTAAACAACTCCAGCCCGGAACTGTCTGTTTCTGGAAAGTGAAGACGTGGGATAATCATGGCCAGGAATCCGATTTTTCGAAAACTGCACGTTTCAGGATGGCCGACAGGATTGTTGACTACGCAACGGACAGGCATCCCATTCAAAAACAGGACGAGTATCCGGTCCGGATCCAAAAGGTACATGAAAATACCTATTTTACAGATTTCGGGAAGGCTTCTTTCGGAAGGGTACGCCTCAACCTATACTCCACAACCGGCACGGACAGCGTAGACATTCATTTGGGAGAGGCGATGAAAAACGGCAGGATCGACCGCTCTCCGGGTGGCAGCATCCGCTATTCGCACTATAGGGTGAAGCTCCGGCAAGGGTGGAATACCTATGTGATTGCAATACGTCCCGACAAACGAAATACCGGCCCCCAGGCAGTGTTGATACCCGAATACATAGGCGAGGTCACTCCCTTTCGTTACTGCGAGATCGAAAACTACCATCATCCCCTGCAGGAAAAAGAGGTGGTGAGGGAAACGGCTTTTTACCCCTTTAATGAGCACGACTCCTATTTTCACAGTTCCGACACGGTGCTGAACCAAGTATGGGAGATCAGCAAATACTCCATCAAAGCCACTTCATTTCTGGGGGTGTATGTCGACGGGGACCGGGAAAGAATCCCTTACGAAGCGGATGCGGTAATTAACCAACTGTCGCATTATGGTGTAGCGCGCGACTACAGCATGGCACGATACACCCACGAATACCTTATTCACAAGCCCACATGGCCCACAGAGTGGATATTGCAATCGGTACTGATGGCATGGGAGGATTATATGTATACCGGAAATAAACAATCCATGGAGCATTTTTATGAAGACCTCAAAGCCAAGACACTGACCATGCTCGCAGACCAGAAGGGCTTCATCAGCACACGGACCGGGAAGGTGACACCCACAGTGTTGGAGTCGATTCATTTCAGAGGAGAACTGCGGGACATTGTCGACTGGCCCCATACCGGCATCCTGGGATTGGAAAAGGAAGAGGGAGGTGAAACCGACGGCTTTGTGTTTTCCGATGTGAACACGGTTGTCAATGCTTTTCACTACAGGGCATTGACACGGATGGCCCTCATTGCGGAGGTGTTGGAAAAAGCGGACGATCGGAAGTTTTACCAGGAGCAGGCTGCCCTGTTAAAAAAATCCTTCAATGCAGGTCTTTTTGATGAAAAGAGAGGTGTCTATCTGGATGGCATCGGAACAGATCACGCGTCACTTCATGCGAACATGTTTCCACTTGCGTTCGGACTGGTGCCCGAAAAGAAGATCCGCAGCGTGTCGGAATTTATCCGCTCACGGGGGATGGCTTGCAGTGTGTATGGTTCGCAATTCCTGCTCGACGGAATCTATGACGCGCACGAGGCAGAATACGGGCTGGAGCTGCTGACATCCACCGGCGAAAGAAGCTGGTACAACATGATCCGCAGCGGCTCTACAATCACGACAGAAGCCTGGGATAACAAATATAAGCCCAACCAGGACTGGAACCATGCCTGGGGTGCCGCACCGGCTAATATCATTCCCCGGAAACTGATGGGCATTGAACCACTGGAGCCGGGATTCAGGAAGATCCGGATCAAACCTCAGCCCGCCACGCTGGAGTTTGCAGAAATAAAACACCCTACTCTCCGGGGCGACATATGGGTAAGCTTTACGAATGTTCCGAATCAATCATTCCGGCTTGAGATGAATATTCCGGCCAACACCACCGCTGATGTTTATCTCCCGTTTTATTCCAGCGATCAGTCTATACAAAAAAACAATCATTCTACAAAATACAGACGGGAAGGGAATTTTTCGGTCATTGAAGGGATCGGTTCAGGGAAATGGTCTTTTACTGTGGAACGATAGTAGCTTTATACATTGACAAAATATCGGCCCATTTTGTATATTTTTATATTAAATAGTTTGTTTGTTAAACATATGTTATCAAAATTTGCACTGATCTACTTTTTTAGCGTATTTTCTTACTAGTTGATCAACCTGATTTAATATTGAAGATCCTTTAGTATCCATCGTAATATGCGAAGGATTTGCATGCAAGGCGCATACAGAAAAATGTCTGTGTTAGGTAGCTGGACGTTTTCCTTTACCGTTAACTTGTTATACCGCGTAATTTTCTGATAAAAGAGCCTAAACGTGTAAAGCGGGAACAATCGACATCGCGTAACGATAAGAATTACATTTTTTTAAACCTCAAATTATTAGCATGATGAATCGTTATTTATTCATTTTGCCGCTGATTGGGTTCATCCTGTCGGCGTGCGAAGGAGAGACCATCGACCCTGTCCGGGCAAGTAAAAGCATCAGACTGACTGCAGAGATTGAAAAAGTGAAGACCCGCCTTTCCGGTTCTACCTGGGAAAAAGGCGATGTCATTGGCGTGTACATGACAAGATCAGGTTTTCCACTCAGCCCATCTGCTCTGGCGAATAATGTAAATTATGTGTATGATGAATCGGGTACCTTTCAACCCCAAAATGAATCGAAGGCAATCTACCTTCCCTTCAATGGCGAAAATGTAGATTTTATCGGGTACTACCCCTATAGGGAGGATATTACCAACTTTATCTATCCCATCGATCTTACGGTTCAATCGAATCAGGCTGCTCTCGACTTCATGTATTCCAGTAACGTCACAGCCAGAAACATGACCAATCCCAATGTAAGAATGAAATTCTCACACAGGTTGTCAAAAATTGTTTTGCAGATCGCACATTACCGGAATATGGATCTGAGCGATCTCTCGGTCATCCTCGCCAAAGTTCCCACCAAGGCAACTTTCAACCTGGTGGATGGCTCCCTTACCACCTCAACCGGTACGGAAGACATAGTATTTAACATCAACAGAGAGGGAACCTTGGCAGAAGCGACCGTGCTACCCGGAACAGACTTGTCAGACAGTCAATTGTGGTTTGTAATAGGTGAAAACAAACAGGTATATCAATCATCTCTGCCGGAGGCTTTAACGATGAACCCTCTGGCATCTTCCACACTGTACAACCTGAATATTACGCTCTATACAGAAGAGGAGAAAGCCCATATTGAACCAGAGAGCATCATTCCCTGGATCACACCACCTTCCGAATCGGTCACAGCTAACCGCACCGAAAACTCACCCCCGGCAATCAAAGGCTCAAAAAGCCATCCCTATACCGTATTGCAGGCAATGGAGGCTCAGGGAAAGACAGGCGTTTGGGTGAAAGGCTACATTGTAGGGGCCTTTGACGGCTCCATCAACAAGTTTGTCACGGATACCACCGGGCAGGTCAGAACCAATATCGCATTGTCAGACAACATGAACGAGACCGTGGTGAGTAATATGATCCCTGTGAATATAACCCTTGCCGGGTTGAAGAACGCCTTGAACATTGCGGATAATCCCGCGAACCTCAACAGGCTCGTATTTATCAAGGGAGACCTGGCAGCTTACTATTCTGTTCCCGGCTTGAGAGAAACCAAAGAATACCAGTTTATAGACTAAAAGTGTAAACAAAATGACCCTTGCGGCTGTTTTCTGATAAACCAACACAAATGAGCAAAACAGCCTGCAAGGACAAAGACCTGATCGTTAAAGACGAAGCGAAGTTTGTCTGTAAGAAGTGCGATGCCACGGTGAAGAAGGAAAAATATGCCTGCAAGCCCAGAAAAATAAAAAAATGACCGGCTCTCCCGCGTGCGACCTCTTATTTAAACTCTTCCCACATCAGAAGAGCCCGGGCGATGGCATTTTCAACGATGGGCGCCATGATGGCATAGCCCGCTTTATTGGGATGTACGCCATCACCGGAGAGTTCTTGGGGTAAGCCGTTACGTTCATCGGCCATGGCGGAAAAGAAATCGCAATAGACTGCTTCGTGCGTATCGGCGTATTGTTTTAACCGTTTGTTCAACTCCACAATTTTGGGAGCAGGCTCTAACCCGGTACGCCAGGGGTAGTCATATGCAGGCAGAACCGAGCAGAGCACCACCTGTATGCCGTGCGCCTGTGCCAGCTCGGCCATAGAGTGTATGTTGTCCTCGATCATCTCCAGGGTGGAGGGGCC